>NZ_JBFRDB010000016.1:0-150132 GCF_052113365.1 Arthrobacter sp. YAF17
GACCAGCGCTACGCGGATTCCCGTAGCGCTGGTCCGTTGGCGCGTCATGGGACTTTTACCGCAGCGGAGTTGTCTGCGGAACGGACCGGGCGTTCGCGGGCGGGTTTGGTCGCTGATTGACGAGCGGCGACGCTCCTGCCCAGTTACTCGGCACCACACCCCGCGTCCTGCTCACGGAACCGCGGGTTTCCGTGGGGGCGTGGCAGTGCGGCCGGAAGTAACTGGGAAGGGGCGTCGCGCCACCGCCGGTAATTCGTCAACGCGGTGAATCCTAGGCTCGCTGCCGGGACTTCCACTCATCCGCAAGAATGGCGTAGACGACTTCCGTTGCCCACTGTCCCTTGTAGTGCCACTTGTCCACCTGGGTGGATTCGAGCCGCATGCCCAGCCGCTCGCAGAGCGTTGCGGAGGCCGTGTTGAGGGCATCCAGCTTGGCATCGATCCGGTGGAAGCCGAGCTCCTCGAACCCCAGTTTCAGCAGCGCACCGGCCGCCTCGGCCGCAATCCCCTTGCCGCGCGCTTCCGGAGCCAGGCTCCAGCCGATCTCGGCCTGCCCGCGGCCGGGCAGCCACTTCAGCACCACTTCCCCGAGCAGCCCGGGCGATTCCGCTGCCTCGATGGCCAGGCAGATCCAGTCGCCCTCCTTTTCGAAGACGAAGTTGGCGTATTTGCCCACGGACTCCATGGACTTGGTGTAGCTTTTCGCCTCCCCGGGCAGGAACCGTGCGGTCTCGGGCAGCGAATGGTAGGCGTAGAAGGCGTCCAGGTCCCCGGCCTCGAAGCGGCGCAGCACCAGCCGCTGGGTGCGGAGGGGCAGGCGGAGGGGCAAGTTCTGTTCGGTCATGGCCTCCACGCTACCCATCGATTGCTCCCCACCGGCCCCCTCGCCTCGCAAGCTCGGCCAGGGAACCCTGCCGGCGTGGGCCCAGGGTGCCGTTTTGAGCCGTGAAAAGGGCAGTTACGGAGCAACCGACGCGCCGACGACGGCGGCCGTCGCCTCAGCGATCGCCCGCTCCTCGTCGGTTGGCACCACGAGCACGGGGATGGCCGAGGACGGCGAGGAAATCACACGGGGGTCCTTGGACCGTTCGCGGTTCAGGCCGTCGTCGAGCTGCACACCCAGGGCGCCCAGCCGTTCCGCCACGAGGGCGCGGAACTGGTAGGAGTTCTCCCCGATCCCGGCGGTGAAGACGAGGGCCTTCGCCCCGCCGACAGCCACGTGGTAGCCGCCGATGTACTTTGCGAGCCGGTAGGAGGCGACGGCGAGCGCCATGGCCGCCTTAGCGTCACCGGCTTCCGCGGCCTCCACCACGGAGCGCATGTCGTTGTTGCCGGCCAGCCCCTTGAGCCCGGCCTGGCGGTTGAGCATGGAATCCAGGTCCTCCGGGGACCAGCCGGCCCGGCCGAGGAATACCAGGATGGACGGGTCCAAATCGCCGGAACGGGTGCCCATCACGAGGCCCTCGAGAGGAGTGAACCCCATGGAAGTGTCCACGGAATGGCCGCCGCGGATCGCAGTCACCGAGGCCCCGTTGCCGAGGTGGGCGATGACGGCGTCGAACTCGTCCACCGGGACATCCAGCATCGCCGCGGCGCGGTGCGCGACGTATTCGTGCGAGGTGCCGTGGAAGCCGTAGCGGCGGATCCCGTGGTTGGTGTAGAGCTCCTCCGGCACGGCGTAGCGCCAGGCGTGCTCCGGCAGGGTCCGGTGGAAGGCGGTGTCGAAGACGGCGACCTGCGGCATGTCCGGCCACTTCTTCGAGATCGCGCGGATGCCCAGCACGTTCGCCGGGTTGTGGAGGGGTGCCAGCGGGTTGAGCCGCTCGATGGCGCGGGTGATCTCGTTATCGACCAGGACGGGCTCGGCGAAGCGCTCCCCGCCGTGCACCACCCGGTGCCCGACGGCGTCGAGCGCCCGGTCGCCCAGCGCGGCGTGGATCTCAGCGTCCACCAGTTCCAGCGCCTCAGCGTGGTCGCGGGGGCCCTCGAGCTCGCCGTCGCCCTCGCCGCCGTTGCCCATTCCGATCTTCTCGACGAGTCCTTCGGCGAGCACGCTGCCGGCTTCGACATCGCGGACCTGGTACTTCAGTGAGGACGAGCCTGAGTTAATGACGAGGACGAGCACTGGGCCTCCTAAGCCTTGGCTGCAGCGGTGGTCGGTGTAAGTTCGATCGTATCGCCATTGCATCGGACGCGGCGGGCGCCTAGAGTCGGCGGACCTATTGGTCACCGCACGGAGGGCTTTTCATGACTGACAGCACCAACGAGCAGGACAGCAGCGCACCGGACGCCGGATCCAAGAAGCCGGACCCCACCGGCGTCGAAGGCGCGAACCCGGCGTTGGACGACACCGGGAACCTCAAGGCCGCCGAGGCGGGCGAGTCCCCCGAGCCGCCCGAGAACGTGGAGGACCTGGACCTCACCCCCGAGGGCCTGGCGGACGAGCCGGCCAAGCAGGAAGACCCAGACAGCCCGGCAGAGCCGGAGAACAGCTGACGGAGAACAGCTGACGCCGGTCCCCCACCTACGCGTGCGCGGCCGACGCAGCCGGTTCGACGGCGGGACCCGTGGACTGGGCCTGGATGGCGGTGATGGCCACCGTGTTCACGATGTCCTCCACGGTGCACCCGCGGGAGAGGTCGTTGACCGGCTTCCGCAGGCCCTGTAGCACGGGCCCGACGGCGACCGCCCCGGAGGACTGCTGGACCGCCTTGTAGGTGTTGTTGCCGGTGTTCAGGTCCGGGAAGATGAAGACGGTCGCCTGGCCGGCCACGGATGAGCCCGGCATCTTCGACTCGGCGATGGCGGCGTCGACGGCGGCGTCGTACTGGATGGGCCCTTCGACGGCGAGGTCCGGGCGGCGGTCCCGCACGAGTTCGGTGGCCTGCCGGACCTTGTCCACCGCCTCGCCGCTTCCGGACCCTCCGGTGGAGTAGGACAGCATGGCAACCCGCGGCTCCACCCCGAACTGGGTGGCGGTCTCGGCCGAAGCCAGCGCGATGTCGCCCAGCTGCTCGGCGTTCGGGTCCGGGTTGACCGCGCAGTCGCCGTACACCAGCACCCGGTCCGGCATCAGCATCAGGAACACCGAGGAGACGATCTTCACGCCGTCGCGGGTCTTCACGAACTCCAGCGCCGGGCG
Organism: Arthrobacter sp. YAF17; assembly: GCF_052113365.1. Lineage (NCBI taxonomy): Bacteria > Bacillati > Actinomycetota > Actinomycetes > Micrococcales > Micrococcaceae > Arthrobacter > Arthrobacter sp. YAF17. The sequence goes on from NZ_JBFRDB010000016.1 coordinate 3,143, forward strand.
GATGGTGTGGGCGGTGGTGTGCGCGGCGCCAGAGACCATGCCGTCCACCACTCCCAGCTGCACCATCATGGTGCCGAAGTAGCTGCCGTCTAGCATGACTTCCAGGGCCCGGGCCAGGTCAACGCCCTTGTGTGCGCGCAGCTCCGCGTATTTTTCGGCGAACTCCTGGCGCAGCTCGGACGTGGCAGGGTCCACGATGTCGATGCCGGAGATGTCGATGCCCTGGGTGGATGCCAGCTCCCGGACTTCAGATTCTCTACCCAGAATGGTGAGGTCGCAGACGTCCCGGCGGTGCAGGATCTCCGCAGCACGCAGGATCCGCACGTCGTTCCCCTCGGGCAGCACGATGTGCCGGCGCTGCAGCCGCGCCCGCTCGATGAGGTCGTGCAGGAACCGCAGCGGCGTCATCCGCTCCAGCCGCGGGAGGTGCAGGCGCTCCACGAGCTCCGCCTCGTCCACGCGCTTCGCCCACAGCCCCACGGCCGAGGCCACCTTGCGGCGGTGCCCGGACCAGATTTCGCTGCGGACCTCGGAGACCCGCTTCGCGGTGGTGTAGGTATCGTCCGGGCCGGCGAACACGGGGAACGGGGCCTGCGCCAGCAACGAGTAAATGTTGGGGTCCGGGGCCAGGCCGCCGGTGAGGATCAGCGCCGACGGCACCGGGAAATCCGGCGAGAACGACGACGCCAGGCACGCGACCATCACGTCGGCACGGTCGCCCGGGACGATCACCAGCGCGCCGTCGTCGAGCACGTGGAGGAAGTTGGCCACATTCATGGCCGCCACCTTGATGGAGTGGACGTCGCGTTCCATGTCCGGGCGGCCGGCCACCTGGCGGATCCCCAGGGCCGCGGCCACCTCGCCGGTGGTTGGCCGGGCAATGTCCTCAAGCTCCGGGAAGACATACACAGGACGGCCGGACGCGCCGGGCTTCACGGCAGCGACGATCCCGTCCACGTCCTCCGGGTCGGCGCGGTTCACCATGATGGCCAGCAGGCTGCAGCGTTCCGCCGCCAGTTCCTTCCGGGCAACCTCGACGGCGTCAGCAGCCTCCGCCACGGTGCGCCCCTTCGCTCCCACCACGGCCACGACGGAGGCGGCCAGGTTGTTCGCGAGGCGTGCGTTGAGGTCGAATTCGACGGCGGCGTCCTGGCCGGTGAGGTCGGTGCCCTCCACGATCACCACGTCGCAGTGGCGTGACATTTCGGCAAATATCTCCACGCACCGGGCGTCGATTTCCGCCCGGTTCCCCTCGGCCAGGAGCGCCCGGACTTCGGCAAAGGTCAGCCCGCCGCGGCAGCGCTCGTCATCAAGGTCGAACCGGGACTTCATCAGGGCCACCATGGGATCCGAGGCGGCGTCGCTGCCGTGGACCACTGGTTTGAAGAAGCCGATGCGGTCCGCGTGCCGGTGCAGGGTGTCCGCAAGCCCCAGCGCTATGAGGGACTTGCCGGAGCCCGGCGTGGTCGCGCTGACGTAGATTCCTTTGGCCATTGTTCGCCCTTTGCTGTGAAGTGGTGCTGCTTCCCTCCCAGCCTACTTTCTCTTGCCGGCGAGCCGGCTTCCGGGTCCCGATTCTGGTGCTTTTCGACGGCCGTTATGTCGTCCGCCGACCGCTTCATACGCCTGTCAGCTCTTGACAGAAGACACCCAAATGGGATTACCTAATGAACATTCGGTAAATAAAGCTGGAGGCAATGACGCATGGCTGAACTGACGGTTTCCGGTGGCACCCACCCCATTCTTAAGGACGACTACGCGTCCGAATGGATGGGCATCGAAGTTGTGGCGCTGGACGACGGACATGCCACGATCCGCATGGCGCTCCGGCAGGAAATGCTCAACGGGTTCGGCATGGCCCACGGCGGAATGATCTTTGCTTTTGGGGACACCGCCTTCGCGCTGGCCTGCAACCCGGCCGACCCGGAACCGGCTGACGAAGGCAACATCACCGTGGCGTCCGGTGTCGACATCAACTTCCTCAAGCCGGCGTTCCGTGGCCAAGTCCTCACCGCCGTCGCCAACCGCCGCGCCAGCACGGGCCGGAGCGGCCTCTATGACATCCAGATCTACGCCGCAGATCCGGGCACTCCTGAGGCGCGTCAGTCGGCACCCGCCGGCGCCGCGCACGCCGCCACGGCCCCGGGCGAACTCCCCACCGACGCCCCTGCGGGCGAACTCGTCGCCGAGTTCCGCGGCCGCAGCCGCACCATCTCCAAGAAATAGAAACAGGGAACCCCAGATGACCCAAGAAACCGTCGCCGCCGCCAGCGAAGCTGTCCTGGACCGCGAAGAAACCATCTCCCGCGACGAGCTCGAGGCGTTGCAGCTCAGCCGCCTGCAGCACACCGTGGCCTACGCCTACGACCGTGTTCCCCTGTACAAGCGCAAGTTCGACGAAGCCGGCGTCCACCCCACCGACCTCCGTGAGCTCGCCGACCTCGGCAAGTTCCCCTTCACCACCAAGGAAGACCTCCGCCTGGAGTACCCCTTCGGAATGTTCGCCGTGCCGCAGCACGAGGTGGCCCGCATTCACGCGAGCTCCGGCACCACCGGCCGCGCCACCGTAGTGGGCTACACGAAGAAGGACCTTGCCGACTGGGCCAAGCTCGTTGCCCGCTCGCTGCGCGCCTCCGGCGTCCGCCCCGGCATGAAGGTCCACAACGCTTACGGCTACGGCCTGTTCACCGGCGGGATGGGCGCCCACGCCGGCGCCGAGGCCCTCGGCTGCACGGTCATCCCGATCTCGGGCGGCCAGACCGAACGCCAGATCACGCTCATCCAGGACTTCAAGCCCGACGCCATCCTGGCCACCCCGACCTACCTGCTGACGATCGCCGACGCGATGATGAAGCAGGGCATCGACCCGGCCTCAACCTCGCTGAAGTTCGCCGTTCTGGGCGCCGAGCCGTGGACCGAGGAAATGCGCCACGAGCTCGAGACGACCATGAACATCAAGGCCTGCGATATTTACGGGCTCTCCGAGGTCATGGGGCCGGGCGTCGCCGGCGAGGCAGTCGAAACCCAGGACGGCAGCCACATCTGGGAGGACCACTTCCGCCCCGAGATCATCGATGCCTTTGATCCGTCCGTGGTCCTGGGCGACGGCGAACACGGCGAACTCGTCTTCACCTCGCTCACCAAAGAGGCGCTGCCGATCATCCGGTACCGCACCAAGGACCTCACCCGGCTGCTGCCCGGCACGGCCCGCCCCGCGCACCGCCGCATGGGCCGTATCACCGGCCGCAGCGACGACATGATCATCCTGCGCGGCGTGAATCTGTTCCCCTCCCAGATCGAGGAGATCGCTTTGCGCATCCCCGAGCTGAGCCCGCACTTCCAGCTCGAGCTCACCCGCCCCGAGGGCCAGCGCATGGACCAGCTGACTGTCAAGATCGAACGCCGCGAGTCTGTCACGGTCGAGAGTGTCGCCTCGGCTGCCAAGGTCCTGCAGCAGCAGATCAAGATCCACGTCGGGTCCTCCTGCGCCGTCGACGTCGTCGAACCAGGCTCCCTTGAGCGGTCCAACGGCAAGCTCCGCCGGATCTACGACATGCGCCCCAAGGCCTGACCCCATCCTGTCCAGCCCGCCGGGCCGCCCGCGAGGGCAGCCCGGCGGGCTGACCGATCTCCTGATCGTGAGAAACTAGCGACTATGCCCACAACAGCAACAACCACGAAACGCGGCCGGCCCGGTTATGACCAGCAGTCGGTGCTGGTGATCGCTGTTGACGTTTTTAACCGCCATGGCTATGATGCCACGTCCATGGGCATCCTGGCCGAGAACCTGGGTATCTCCAAGTCAGCCATTTACCACCACGTGCCGTCCAAGGGTGACCTGCTGAAGCTCGCCCTGGACCACGCCCTGGGCGGCCTCGAAGCCATCCTGGACCAGCCGCAGGCCCAGAACGGCACTGCCGAGGCCCGGCTGGAGTTCGTCCTCCGCCAGACCATCTCGGTGCTGGTGGAGCGGCTTCCGTTTGTGACCCTGCTGCTGCGGCTGCGGGGCAACACGGAGATCGAGCGCGACGCGATGGAACGCCGTCGCACCTTCGACCACAAGGTGGCGGCCCTGATTTCCTCAGCACGCGACGAGGGCTCGCTCCGGCAGGACATCGACCCCCGCACCGTCACCCGGCTGCTCTTCGGCACCATCAACTCCATCGTCGAGTGGTACAAACCCGGCGGCTCCCTCTCCCCCGAGAAACTGGCCGACGACGTCATCACCATGGCCTTCCACGGCCTCCACGTCCCGCAGTAGTCCGCCCGGCCGCCGGTCCCATTGACGGGCCAAGGCGCCGGGGCCCACGCTGTGAGGATGGCCACCAGACTATCCACGGTGCTCATGGGCACCTTCCCCGAGCTGCGGTACGAACCCACGCCCAAGCGGATCCGCGCGAGCCTCGGCGGGGCCGCCGTCGTCGATACGCTGCGGGCCTATCTGGTCTGGGAACCGCGGCGGATCACGCCCGTCTATGCCGTGCCTGAGCAGGAACTCCTGGCGGGACTCGCTGCGCCGGCCCTGCCGGCGACTTTGGTCGAGGAGCACCCCTTTGCCCTTCGGCAAGGCTCGGCCCCGACCTCCCTTGACCCGGGAACGGCGTTTGGCAAGCACACCATCGCAGGCGAGGAACTCGACGTCGTCACCGGACCGGCGGCAGCTCCCCGGGCCGCCTTCCGGCCGGCGGACCCCGATCTTGCGGGCTACGTCATCCTGGAATTCCCGGCCTTCGACTGGCTCGAGGACGACGAGGAGATCATCGGCCACCCCCGTGATCCGTTCCACCGCGTGGACATCCGCGCGTCGTCCGTGGACGTGGAGGTGGCGCTCGACGGCGTGACGCTGGCCGGCACGAAGCGCGCGCAACTTCTGTACGAGACGATGCTCCCGGTGCGCTACTACATCCCGCCGGCGGACGTGCGGCTGGACCTGCTGGAGAAGAGCCCCAAGCGGACGGTCTGCCCGTACAAGGGCCAGGCCAGCTACTGGAGCTACCCGGATTCCGCGCAGGGCAGGAACCTGGCATGGAGCTACGACCGGCGGTACGTCGACGCCGCCCAGATCCACGGCCTCATCAGCTTCTTCAACGAACGGGTGGACGTTCGGGTCGACGGGGTGCTCCAGACGCGCCCGGTGACGCCGTGGTCACGTCCGGGCGGTCGGGACGGGCCGGGTCAGAGCGGTGGTGGCGGGGGCGGTCCGGGGGCACTGTGAGGGCTGCGGCGCGCATTTCGCCCGCTGACACCGGCGTTTCCGTGTCGATGTGCCCCCGCCGCGTTACCTCGGCCGGTCCGGCTGACCGGCCCGCACACACAGGCGGCGCCCCGCTGAGCCGGGACGCCGTGACTTTGTCCGCCGATCAGAGCCCGGTCAGAGCTGGTAATCAGCTAACGTCGTGATGTCCTCGTGAACGCACAAGATGTTGTGCTCCGTGTCCATGAACCAGGCGCACTTCTCCGAATCCGTTGTACAGATGTGGTTCTCGGTCTTGAGGTCCGGCAGGTCGTAGTCCTGGAACTGGACGCCTTTGGATTCCATTTCCTGGACGGTCCGCTCGATCTCGGAGACTTCAAAACTCAGGGCTGTGTGCTCAGAGTGCTTACCGTCCCTGACGGGCATCAGCTGCAGCATGGGGCCGCCCTCGCTGCCGAACATTTCACTTCCGTCGTCTGCCACTCCATGGTGCGGGAGCCCCAGGGTGTCGGCATAGAAATGCCGGGCACGTTCTGCATCATCGACGGGCAGGACTGTTGTGGCTTTGTTGAGTACTAGGGTCATTTCGCCACCTCCTACGTTGAAAATTTTACGCCGGAGCAGGGCAGAAAGAACCGGCGCTTCCATGGTTGCCCTATCACTTGTGGCTGCCATTTCGGTGGTTTGGCAGCCACAAGTGATAGGGCAACTGGAGGGGAGGGCGTGGTTATTTCTCCACGAGGGTGAGGACGTCGTACGTGGCCACGATTTCGTCGTTCTGGTTGGTCAGGACGGCGTCCCAGGCCACCTCGCCGTACTCGTCGGTCTCGCGCGGGGTGATCTTCTTGGCGGTCAGGGTGACCCGGATGGAGTCTCCTGCGGCCACCGGAGTGATGAAGCGCAGGCCCTCCAGGCCGTAGTTCGCCAGGACCGGGCCCGGCGCAGGCTCCACGAACAACCCGGCGCCCCACGCCAGCAGCAGGTAGCCGTGCGCCACGATGCCCGGGAAGAACGGGTTGGCCTCGGCCGCTTCCTGGTTGGTGTGGGCATAGAAGGTGTCGCCGGTGGAGTTGGCGAACTTCGTGATCTCGTCCAGGGTCACTTCGCGCAGCTCCGAGCGCATCGCGTCGCCGATGTGGAGCGTTGCCAGGGACTTGCGGAACGGGTGCTGGCCTTCGGTCTCGAGCGTGAAGTTGCGGTCTGCCCCGGTGTGCCAGACGCCCGTGACGGCGGTCAGCATGTTCGGTGAGCCCTGGATGGCGGTGCGCTGCATGTGGTGCAGGACGGAGCGGATGCCACCGAGTTCCTCGCCGCCGCCGGCGCGGCCGGGGCCGCCGTGGACCAGGTGCGGGACCGGGGAACCGTGGCCGGTGGAGCTGCGGGCGTCCTCGCGGTTAAGCATGTGCACACGGCCGTGGTGGGCGGCGATGCCGGTGACGAGTTCGCGGGCAACCGCCGGGTCGTTGGTGCAGACCGAGGCGACGAGCGATCCGCCGCCGCGGGCGGCGAGGCGGACGGCGTCGGCCAGGTCCGTGTAACCGATCACGGACGACACCGGGCCGAAGGCCTCCAGCGAGTGGACCTCTTCGGCTTCCGGATCCTTCCAGCTCAGCAGCACCGGGGACATAAACGCGCCGTCGTCGACGACGCCGATGCTGCCGTCAGCGCTGGTGACCTTGGGCGAATCGAGCGTGCCGTAGGCGAGTTCGCCGCCGGCGTCGAGCATGGACTGGACGGCCGCGCGCACATCGGCGAGCTGCTCCAGGGACGCCAGGGCGCCCATGTTGACGCCGTCGGCGCGCGGGTCGCCCAGGACAACGCGTTCCTGGATCCGTTCCCCGACGGCGGCGATGACGTCCTGCACCAGCTCCTGCGGCACGATGGCCCGGCGGATCGATGTGCACTTCTGGCCTGCCTTCGCCGTCATCTCGGTGACGAGCGACTTGATGAAGGCGTCGAATTCCGGTGTGCCCTTGACGGCGTCCGGGCCCAGGATCGAGGCGTTCAGGGAGTCGGTTTCCGAGGTGAAGCGGACACCGCCCTTGACCACGTTGACGTGGGACTTGAGCGTGTTGGCGGTGGAGGCGGAACCGGTGAAGGCCACGATATCGCGGTAGTCGAGGTGGTCCAGCATGGTCCGCACGGAGCCGGAAATCAGCTGCAGCGACCCCTTGGGCAGGATGCCGGATTCGATCATCGCCTTGACCACCGCGGCGGTGACGTAACCCGTGGGGGTGGCGGGCTTGACGATGGTGGGCACGCCGGCGATGAACGCGGGCGCGAATTTCTCGAGCATGCCCCAGACGGGGAAGTTGAAGGCGTTGATCTGCACGGCGACGCCGGGAATCCGGGTATAGATGTGCTCGCCGGCGAAGGAACCGTCCTTGGACAGGACCTCCATCGGGCCGTCCACGATCACTTGGGCGTTGGGGAGTTCGCGCCGGCCCTTGGAGCCAAACGTGAAGAGCACGCCGATGCCGCCGTCGATGTCCACCATCGAGTCGATCTTGGTGGCGCCGGTCTGGGCGGAGAGCGCGTAGAACTCGTCGCGGCGGCCGTTCAGGTACTGCGCCAGCTCCTTGAGCTTGAGCGCGCGCTGGTGGAACGTCAGTTTGCCGAGTTCCGCCTGGCCGGTGGTGCGTCCGTAGTCGACGACGGCGGCGAGGTCCAGGCCCTCGGTGCTCACCTTGGCGAGGAGTTCACCGGTGCTGGCGTCGAGGACGGAGGCCGCGCCGGCCGCCGAGCCGGCGTCGGGGGTCCACCAGGAATCCCGGATGAAGCTGGGAACGATCTCGACAGTGTCTACTGTGGGTTCCGGAGCAGTTGCAGTGGTGGTCATCGTTGACGGGTCCTTCCAACGGGGGCAAGATCAACACGGCCAGCATTACTGACCGTCCGTTCGGTAATATGTCTACAGTACATGAATGAGGCCTGCCGCACACTAGCTGCGGCGGCATTGACCGGCCTGAGCCCTTGGATTTCCGGCCACAGAGGAGACGTTATGACGCCCGAGCCCCGGAACCCCGAGCTGTGGAAGATCACCCTCGGCGAACTCGACGAGAAGATGGGTGTGAAGATCGTCGAGGAATCCGTCGACCGGGTCGTCGCCACCATGCCGGTGGAGGGGAACCGCCAGTCCTTCGGACTGCTGCACGGCGGCGCCTCGCTGGCCGTCGGCGAGGCGGTGGGCTCCTGGGCCGCGGTCATCCACGCCAGCACCCTGGGCAAGACCGCCGTCGGAGTGGACGTCTCCGCCACCCACCACAAGTCGGCCCGCGAGGGGCTCATCACGATCACGGCGACCCCCATTCACCTCGGCGGCACCGTCACCACCCATGAGGTGGTCATCACCAACGACGCCGGCCAGCGGCTGTGCACGCTGCGGATCACCAACCTGTTGCTCGACCGCAAGGGCTGAGAGGACTGCGGCCGCGTCGCCGAATTCGCCGGACAGCTGCCAGGTCGCCGTACGGCAACGGCGACTCCGCAGCTGTCCGGCGACTCCGCAGTAGGGCTGGCAGTTAGCGGACCGCCCGACGCCGTGCGGCAGCCAGCTTGGTGCCGCCCAGCAGGAGACTGCCCAGCAGGATCGCCCCGCCAGCAAGTCCCGCCGTCGGCAGGAGCGATCCGGCGCCGGTGTTCGGCAGGTGTCCGGTGTCGGCCGGAAGCACGCCAGCCGGAAGCATGGGGGCCACGCCAGCCGGAACATCGGGCACCCCCGGGGCAGCAGGAGGTGCAACGGCCGGAGCGTCAATGGTGAAGGCTACAAGCCGCGGGGCCGAGGCAATGCCGTCCACGGATTGGGTGATGGAAAGGGTGTGCGACCCCAGCGTGAGGCCTGCCGGGAACGGCACGCTCCAGCCTCCGCCAGCCACCAGGACCTGCGGGACCATGGAGCGGACCACTGCGCGTGCGCCGACGCCGGTCCCGCCGGCCCCGGCCTGGGCAGCACCGACCGGAATCCCGTCGATCGCCACTGTCACGTCGGCGCCGTCGACGCCGGTCCCGGAGATCGTCGTGGGGAGTGCGTCCTGGCTGAGGTGCACGCCGTCCACGATCGACGATACGGCCGGGACGCCCGGGACGACTGTGAAGGTCCGGGTGACGGAGGGACTGTCCACAACCCCGTCGGACGTCTGGACGGCGTGCACTGAGAGCTGGCCATACACGGGCCCGGTCACGGGAATGCTCCACTGGCCGTCCTGCTGGACGTCTGCGGAACCGCGGACGTCGCCGGTGAGCTTCACCGTCAATCCGGGGGTTCCGGTGCCGTCGATGCGGCTGAGGGACGTCAAGGCCGCTCMCCCGTCAGGGGCAGCGATCACGGGCGCCTCAAGGTCGGAGACGTTGACAGCCAAGGAAACCGCGCCGGACCGGCTGAAGCCGTTGATAGCCTCCGCTGTGAATGTCAGTTCACCTGTGGTTGCCGGGGTAGGGAAGGACCAGTTTCCGGCGCTGTCGATCGCCACGTCTGCCGGCTGCTGGCCCGCGACGGTGATGCGCACCTTCGAGTCAGCGGCAACAGCCGACGCAGGAGCCGCCGATACACGCCCTGTGATGGCTTGGCCCGCGGTGAACGTCCGGTTCTCCGGCGCCACGAGCTCGGGCTTGTTCAGAAACAGCTGGAGCTGGACAGCGGTCGGGAACGTGGTGAGGGCGTCCTGCAGGGTCGTTGCGATGGCGAAGTTCTCACCGGAAGTCTCGCCCGCCGAATGCGTGCCCACGGCGAAGTTGCCACTGATCCAGGGCCCGCCCGAGTCTCCGCCGCTCGACTGGACATCATGGGACAGGAAGCCCTTGAAAGCGCGGACGTCCCCCGGGTCTATGGTTCGACCGCCCACAACGTAGGTCCCGACTTCCGCGACGCTTCCGCAGGACCAGCCCGTGGTTCGACCGGAGCGGCAGACAGCCTGGCCTTCGAAGGGGGCAACGACGCCGATGATCTTCACGGCGCTGGGGGCCGGGTTCACTGCGCTGGCCCACGTGGCCGCGGCCGGCTGGACGTTGATTCCGCCGTCGAGGTGCTCGATGACGGCGATATCAGTGCCCACGTTACCGGGGTCTCCCGGATCGCCCGTGTTCCATTGGGGGTTCAGGACCCATGCGTTCTGGGGACCGCCGAACTGGCTGAACCCGAAGGTCCCGAGAGCTGCCAGGGTGCCGGGCAGTGGTGCCGCTCCACCCGCCGTGGCGGACGTCGGGGGCTCAAGCTCGGCCGTCCGCGCCGTGCCGTCTTCGGCGCAGTGCCCCGCTGTCAGCACCACCGGCAGTCCCGCCGCGCTGAACGCGCCAAAACCCGTTGAGCAGATGGTCCGCCGGTCTATGACGTAGCCCTCGCCGCCGTAGACGTCCGCTTCCGTCGTCACCGGAGACCCCTGCTCCAGCTGGACGTTGGCGTAACGGGCCACGAAGTCAGCCGGGGAAATTTTCCCGGGCACCGCATCGGTCGCAGCATCGGTCGCGGCCGGCACGGCTTGCGGGTCCAGGACGGCCGGCAGCGTGGCTTCGGCCGCATTCTTCCCGCCGGTGCGGATGATGAACCTTCCCCCCGAGTAGGCCACGGCCTGCAAAGCGGCTGGCCCCACCTCGCGGACGTAGGCCTGGAATAGCTGCTCGGTGCTTGAAGCCACCAGTTCCGCCGCGGAGGGAACGGACTTGGGCGCCGCGAGAGGAGTCTCTGACGCATGTGTTGAGGGCTCAGCCGACAGTCCTGCCACCGGTGTCACGAGGACGAACACGGCCGCGGTTCCTGCTCCGTTAAGTTCGTTAACCCGCGCCCCGAGCTCGGCGCCGCTGCCTTCAATCAGGATTTTGCTGTCCCGCAGGCTGATGCCCAGATAACCGGGGAGTTCACGCAGGGAAGGAACGGCGTCAGCGGCCGTCTTGGCCAGCTGGCCTGCGGCGTTGAACTCCTCAAGCGTCATGCCCAGGTCACGCAGGACAGCCTCCGCGAGTCCGGCGTCGCTGATGTGCGGCGCAGGTGCCGGAGTCGTCGCCGGGGCCGTCGCGTCAGCCGCCGTCGTTGCCTCACTCGGCGCTGCCGGGCTGGCCGTTGCCGACGGAGAATCTGCAGGCGAGGCAGTGGGAACAGCCTCCGGCCCCCCGCTCTCGGCCAGAGCCGGAACAGCGTAAAACGAGCCCGCGAGCGCGATGGCGGCCGCCGCCACCGCCCGCACTGTCAGCTGAAACCTGGGAGTCTTCACCCGGTTACTCTAGCGCCCCAATTTGGCCCTGATGGCCGCCAGCTCGGGTTCCGTTACGCCATTGTGGCGCAGGAACTCTTCGGCTTTCACGCTGTGCACAAACCGGCGCAGGCTCTTGAGCCGCGATTCGAGCAGGGGCGCGAGGACGTCCTCGGGCAAATACCGCTCATGCGGGTGCGGCACCCCTGACACGCGATGGTGTTCGTTGATGCCGCGCATGGCCCGCTCGTAACCCCGGGCAATGGCGTCCTCGCCCGCCCCGGCGAGGTCCTGGAGCATCGCCGCGATCATCCCGCTGCGGTCCCGGCCCGCCGAGCAATGGATCACGACGCCGCCGCGCGCCGCCGCGACAGCCCGAAAGACCGCGGCGAGCTTCTCCGGGAAAATCCGGGCATTGTCTGCATAGGACGCCGGATGGTTCAGGTACGGAACGCACAGCTCCTGAAACTCGCTGTTGCCCGGATCCTCGGTGGGGGCGTGCACGATGTCGAACGCCGCCAGGGTCTCCGCGCTTACCAAGGGATCAGTATCGCGGCGGCGGATCTCGTCCGGGTTGCGGAGGTCAATCACTGTCCGGATGCCGCCGTCGTAGGCCTGTTGCCAGCCGGCCTCGGTGAGCCACTCGCGGCGTCCCATCCGGAACACGCTGCCGGCGGTGTGCCAGGCGTTGACCGCCCCGTCCCATTCGACAGGCTTCAAGAATTCATCCACCCTGCCAGCTAACCACGTGGTCCGAGTAGTCGACAGCCGGAAATCAACGTAGCCCCGGTTCCTGGCTGGCGCAGAAACGCGTAGGCCCTACCGTGTCCGGCAGTTCAGTGCCGGCGTACCGTGGCCCCATGACTGCCCGGAGCTGAGGGTCGAAGCTCCCACAGTCTGTCCGCCAGCCGGGTTTCCGGGAGGCCCCGCTGGCCGCCACCGCTCGGTGTGCCGGCAGGCCGCTCCCGCCGTTCCGACCCACAAGGGGACTCATCATGAACACTGCGACAATCAGGCGCTGGTCCGGACGACTGGCGGGGGCGGTCGCCGCCGTCGCGCTGGTGGCGGGTTTCGCCGCCGCGCCTGCCACGGCGGCCCGCCCGGATCCCGTCTATATCGCCCTTGGCGACTCCTACGCGGCCGGTACCGGGGGCGGGGCGTACACGCCTTCCGCGGCCGGACTTCCCGACACGTGCCTGCAGACCGCAGCGTCCTACCCGGCAGTCCGCAATGCCACGCTGAACCTGGGGTGTTTCGGCGCCACGACGGAGGACGTCTCCGACGTCGCCACCCTCTACGCACCAGCGCTGGCGGCTGCCACAGTCGTTACGGTGACAGTGGGCGGAAACGACATCGATACGGGCCAGGTGGCCCTCGCCTGCACGGCCTCGGCGAGCTCACCGGCCTGCAAGGCGGCCCTCTACAACTCACTGGTAGTGAAGCTCCGCGAACTGCCCGGCAAGATCAAGGAGATGGTGAAGACCGTCAAGAGCAAGGCCCCGAATGCCAGGATCGTGCTGACCGGCTATCCCCGGCTCTTCACCGTGAGCCCCGGGCTCACCGCGGAGCAGGCACAGGCGGCCCGGTCGATGAATGCGGCGGCCGACCTGCTCAACGCCACCATCGCATTCTCGGCCCTGCTGAACAGGGYCGGGTACGTCAGCGTCACTGAGAAGTTCGCCGGCCACGGAATCGGATCAACAAACCCCTGGATTGTGGCGCCGACAGGTCTTTGCACCCTGGCGATCAATTGCAGCCCGAGCCCGTTTGACGCTTTCCACCCCACCGCCACCGGCTATTCCGGTGGCTACGCCGCGGCCCTTGCGGCGGTTCGGGTCCCCTAGCCCTGGCCCGCGTCCGGCAGACCCGGCAGCGGCTACCGCTGCCTGGCGATCCGAAACTCGAGGGCGTTGCGGACCATCGGCCATTCGTGTTCCAGGATGGAGTACACCACGGTGTCCCGCAGCGCGCCGTCGMTGCTGCGGGTGTGGCTGCGGAGCACACCGTCCTGTTTGGCGCCGAGCCGCGCGATCGCCTCGCGTGACTGGTGGTTGAGCCAATGCGTGCGGAACTCGACGGCGGGGCAGCCCAGCGTTTCGAAGGCGTGCCGCAGCAGCAGCAGCTTGGAGTCCGGGTTGCTGCCGCTGCCGTGCGCTGACGCCGCGTTCCAGGTGGAGCCGATCTCCACCCGGGGCGTGGCGGCGTCGATGTTCATGTAGGTGGTCATGCCGATCACCCGGCCCGGACCCCCGGTGGCGGGGTCAAGCAGCCGCGTGGTGAAGGGCAGCATGTCGCCGCTTTCCTGCAGTGCCAGGCGCCGCTCGATCTCGGCGGCCATCTGCTCCGGGGCCGGCACGCTGGTGTACCAGAGCTGCCACAGGTCGCCGTCGCGGGCCGCCTCGACGAGGCCGTCGTGGTGGTCCGGGCTCAGCGGCTCAAGGACGACGTATCTGCCGGTCAGCGTGATGGGGGCAATGGAAGTCACCGCACCATCCTAGGGGCTTGGATAATCGCCGGTCAGCTGGTCCAGTCGAAGAAGCCCTTGCCGGTCTTGCGCCCCAGCTCGCCGCGGGCCACCTTGTCGCGCAGGATCTGCGGCGGCGCGAAGCGCTCACCCAGCGTGGAGGCGAGGTATTCGGCAATGCCGAGGCGGACGTCCAGTCCGACGATGTCCGTGGTCCGCAAGGGCCCTGTGGGGTGTTTGTAGCCCAGGACCATAGCGTTGTCGATGTCCTCGGCGGACGCCACGCCTTCCTCGACCATGCGCATCGCCTCGAGGGCAATCGCGACCCCGAGCCGTGAGGACGCGAAGCCGGGTGCGTCATTGACGACGACGGCGGTCTTGCCCAGCGCCTCGACCCAGCCGCGGGCCGCCTGGGTCAGCTGCTCCGAGGTGTGCCCGCCGAGGACCACCTCGATCAGGGTGGACGCCGGCACCGGGTTGAAGAAGTGCAGGCCCAGGAAGTTCTGCGGGCGCTGCAGCTCGCCGGCCAGGGCGTTGACGGAGATGGAGGACGTGTTGGAGGCGAGGTAGGCGTCGTCGGACAGCCGTTCCTCGATTCCCCGCAGGGAGGCCACTTTCAGGTCCCAGTCTTCGGGGACGGCTTCGATGACCAGCTGGCGGTCCTTGAAATCGTCGTAGTCCACCGTCACGGAGAGCCGTGAGACCATCTCGTCCAGGTTGCCGTCGATGGCGCCGCGCTCGATGCTCTTGGCAGCCGCCGATTCCACCCGCTCGCGGGCAGCCTCGGCGGACTCCTCATCGCGTTCGACGACGAGGACGTTGGCGCCGTTGATCAGGAAGGCGTGGGCGATGCCGGCCCCCATGCGGCCGCCGCCGAGCACCCCGACGGAGTCGGGAAGGTTTGAGGGGTGTGCAGAGTTGCTCATCTTCAGTTCTTCTCCTGCTCGGACGTTGTGGCTGGCTTCTTGGCAGCCTTCTTATCGGATTTCTTATCCAAGAAAGCCTGCATGCGGTCGAACTTGGCCTGGGACTCAAACAGGATGCCCTGCGCCAGCTGGTCGATCAGGGGGTGTGCCTCGGCTGGTGCGTGGAACACTGACTTGGTGATCCGGACGGCCAGGGGATCTTGGCCGGCAATCCTGTCGGCCAGGGCGTGGGCCGCCGCCATCAGTTCGGATGCCTCGTGGATTTCGGTGATGAGGTTGACGGCGAGGGCCCGGTCGGCGCGCAGCACGCTGCCGGTCAGCAGGATTTCCTTGGCCACCGGCTCCCCCACGAGCTCCTTCAGGCGCCAGTTCGCACCGGCGGCGGCGAGGATGCCCAGCCCCGTCTCCGGGTTCCCGATCCGTACTGACGGTGTGCCGATCCGGAAGTCCGCCGCGTACGCCAGTTCGGCGCCGCCGCCCAGGCAGAAGCCGTCCAGGGCCGCGATGACCGGCATCGGCAGCTTGGCGATCCGCACAAAAATAGTGGAGTTGATGCCCTGCAGGGCGTCGTCGCGGCGGCGTTCGCGCAGCTGGCCGATGTCCGCCCCGGAGGCGAAGACGCCTTCCGTGCCTGCGATGATCAACACCTTCGGGGTCTGCTCCAGCGCGGCGCAGACGGCGTGCAGCTCGTCGACCATCTGCTGGTCGATGGCGTTGCGGACCTCGGGCCGGTTGAGGAGCACCACCAGCCGGTCATCGCGCTCGTCAACCAGGAGTGTGCTGAAATTCTGCGGGTTGAGGCCCGTCGCCGGGGCCGCCACTACACCCGCTCCAGCAGCATCGCGGTGCCCTGGCCCACGCCGATGCACATGGTGGCGAGGCCGATCTTGGCGTCTTCACGCTCCATCCGGCCCAGCAGGGTGATCGCGATCCGTGACCCGGACGAACCCAGCGGGTGGCCCAGGGAGATTGCGCCGCCGTCGCGGTTCACGGTCTCGGGGTCCAGCCCGAGCCGCCGCATGGTGGCCAGCGACTGGGTGGCGAAGGCTTCGTTGAGTTCGACGGCGCCGAGGTCGCCGACGCTGAGTCCGGTCCGGGCCAGCACCTTCTGGGTGGCCGGGACGGGGCCGATGCCCATGATTTCGGGTTCGCAGCCCGCGGAGGCGCCGTCGATGATCCGGGCGCGCGGGGTGAGGCCGAGCCTCTCGATGGCGGCTTCGGAGGCGACGATGATCGCGGAGGCGCCGTCGTTGAGGGTGGAGGAGTTGCCGGCCGTGACCACGGAGCCGCCGGCGACGACGGGGCGGAGGCCGGCCAGGATGTCCATCGTGGTGCCGGCGCGGGGGCCCTCGTCGGTGTCGACGACGGTTTCGCCCTTGCGGGTTTTAACCGTGACCGGGACGATTTCGTCGGCGAAGCGGCCGGCGGCGATGGCCGCGAGGGAGCGTTCGTGGGAGCGGACGGCGAAGGCGTCGGCGTCCTCGCGGGTGATGCCGTCCACACGGGCGACTTCCTCGGCCGTCTCCGGCATCGAGTAGGTCATCTTGCCGCCGCGGGAGAGCTCACCCTTTTGGAACAGCGGGTTGGCGAAGCGCCAGCCGATCGAGGTGTCAAAGATCTGGCCCGGCTTGGCGAAGGCGGCCTGCGGCTTCTCCTGGACCCAGGGGGCGCGGCTCATGGATTCCACGCCGCCGGCGATCACGATGTCCGCGGCTCCCGACTTGATCATCTGGCTGGCCATGATGATGGCGCTCAGGCCCGAGGCGCAGAGCCGGTTCACGGTGATGCCGGGGATGTGCAGCGGGAGGCCGGCCAGGATGGTGGCCATCCGGGCGACGTTGCGGTTTTCCTCGCCGGCGCCGTTGGCGTTGCCCAGGATGACCTCGTCGATGCTGTCGGGGTCCAGCCCGGCCCGGGCCACGGCCTCGCGGACCACGAGGGCGGCCAGGTCATCAGGGCGGACCGCGGAGAGTGCCCCGCCGTAGCGGCCCACCGCGGTGCGGGCACCGCCTACGAGAAATGCCTGTGGTCCTGCTGCTGATGCCATGGGTACACCCTTCACGCGATAAACGTCTCTGTCATCGAAAGAACTTTGATCGGCGGCGGCCTTCACGTTCAATCCGCGGAGCGCGCCAATTTACCGACCGTTCGTTCTATAAAGATTACACGGCGCGGCAAGGGGGTCAATCAGGCCACCGCTGGATTACGCAACCACGACGCCGAGATGGCTCGCCATGAGCGGGGCCAGCAGGCCGAGCTGGTAGTCATCGATCACGAGGCCGGCGAGACTCTCCAGGCCGCTGATGGCGCGGAAGTCCGTGCCGCGGATGTCGAAGTTATTGAGCCTGGCTCCGGCGACGTCAAGGGTGCCGATGGTGCAGTTTTTCAGCGCCACCCTCGTCGCCGCGCAGGAGCCCAGGTCCAGTTCGTTGATGATGCAGTCGCTGATCTGAACGTCCGTGAGCTTGGAACCGCGCAGGTTCACGTAGTCGAGTTTGCCGCCGTCGATCCGTACGGACTGCCAGCCGCTCTCGTAAAGCTCCGCGGAACCCCAGCGCGGGTTCCCGATCTCGACGTCGCGCAGGGTGCTCCGGGCCGCCATGAACACGGGGGCGTACACCTCCGCAAGGATGCAGTCGCGGAAACCCGCGCCGCGCAGCTGGGTCTCATTGAAGGAAACGCCCTGGAACTCGCACTCGGCGAAGTCGGTGCCGGCAAGCTCCAGCCCGTCGGCCGACGCCCTGCTGTACCGGACGCCGTCGTACCGCTCCCCGGATTGGAAGTCCGGGGACGGGTCGTCCCGAAGCTCGTCCAGCCGGACGGGGCTAAGCCGCGGCGCGGTGACTTTGGGGGCTTTGGACGCCGGGGTGCTGCGGGCCACTAGAGCGACTCGGCCTTGGCCGCGATTTCTGCCAGGTCCTTGGCGAGGGCCTTGCGGGTGATGCGCATGCCCAGCTTCCCGAAGACCGCCATCGCGAGTTTGCTCATCCGGGAGGGATTGACCAGGTCGGCGCCGAACGTCATTGTCAGGTCCGTGCCGCCGTCGCGGTCGGCCAGAGTCATGCGTGAGGTGTAGTCCGCCCCGCCCTGCAGTGCCTTCACCGTGGTGCTCCGGGGCGGTTCGGACTTGGCCACCCACATCTCCACGGTTTCCGACCTGCCCATCATCGTGCGGGTCTCCTTCCAGCGCGTCCCCTCGCCGTAGGGTCCGTCACTCAGCATCTGGATCGAGTCGATGCCGGACAGGGTCGCGGCGGATCCGGGTATGTCGGAAATAACCGCCCACACCTTCTCCGCCGGGGCGTTGACGTGCTGGGTCAGGCTGATTTTGTGGTCCATGGCATCGAGCCTAGCCCGGCCCCGCGGCAGATTTCACTTCTTTCGGACCGGACACTCCCGCGGTAATCCCTTGAATTAGTAAGCATGCTTTGTGTTAGGGTGAATGAACATTGAATTTCAACCGGAGACGAAAGGTGTTCACACCATGGGTATCGGAGACAAGATTCAGAACGAAGCAGAGCACCTGGGCGGCAAGGCCAAGGAAGCTACTGGAAACGCGACGAACAATGACGAGTTGCGCGCCGAGGGCCAGAAGGACCAGGTAGTCGCAGACGCCAAGAAGGTCGGCGAGAACGTCAAGGACACCTTCAAGAAGGATTAGTCGTTCGAGACGGCGGCGCCGGACGTTCCTTTGGGGGATGTCCGGCGCCGCCTTTCTTGTGCCCGGGTTCTTGTGCGGGCGGCAGTTGATGCCTCCGGACCCATCGATTCACCACAAGTGGCCGCTAAACCACCCCGGTTAGCGGCCATTCGTGTCAATTGGGCGCATGTCGTGGGCACGGCCCCCTGAGCGCTGGTCCCGCAATCGCCCAGGCCCACCGATCACCACAAGTGGCCGCTAACCACCCCGGTTAGCGGCCATTCGCGTCAGATGGGCGCATGCTACGCAGCGTCCCCCGCACCCTCGCGGGCAGCCCACCCCTTAAACGAACGACGGCGGGCCCCCTTACCGGAGGCCCGCCGTCGTACACGTTGGTTCTTGCCTTGTGAGGCTAGTTGAACAGCGCGTTCTTGGGTTCGTTGTTCTTGACCTTGTGCCAGCCAAGCCACAGCAGGAGTGCGAAGAACGGAATGGTCGCCAGGGTCCAGAGGCCGAGTTGGAAGACCTCTCCGGACTTGCTGGTCATGGTGTCGAAGCCGATCAGCACCGTGATGGCGAGCAGGGCGATCAGGCCGGCCCAGCTGGTCCACGTTCCACCAGGCGCGGGCAGGGACGAGACCTTGCCCTTGGTCTTGCGCAGGGCGATCTGGCTGGCGAAGATGGCGCCCCACGTGAAGATCACGCCGATGGACGCGGAGTTCAGCGCCAGGTCGAAGGCGTATGAGCCGCCGAGCCAGATGTTGAGCAGGATGCCCACGAGGTAGACGCCGCCGATCGCCAGGATGGCTGCGTACGGCACGTGGCTCTTGGACATCTTGGTCAGCCACTCCGGAGCATGTCCATTGTTGGCCATGGTGCGGAAGATCCGGCCGATCGAGTACAGGCCCGAGTTGCAGGAGGACAGCGCGGCGGTGATGACGATCATGTTCATGACGTCGCCCATCCAGGCGAGGCCCATCTGGCCGAACACGGTGACGAACGGCGAGGTGCCGGCCACATATTGGTCCGAGGGCAGCAGCATGGCCAGGAGGGTCACGGAACCGACGTAGAAGACCACGATGCGGAAAACGACGGCGCGGATGGCCTTGGGCACTTCCTTGGCCGGGTCCTGCATTTCGCCGGCGGTGATGCCGACGAGCTCAATGCCGTTGTAGGCGAAGATCACGGCGTTCAGGACCAGGATCATGACCAGGGCGCCCTTGGGGAACATCCCGCCTTCGGCCGCGAAGAGGTTGTTGACCGAGGCGTGGCCGTCGCCCACCTGGGCGTTGGTGACCACCATGAAGGTGCCCACGGCCAGGAAGATGAGGATTGCGCCGACCTTGAGGCAGGACGCCCAGAATTCGAATTCACCGAACGCCTTGACGCTTAGGAGGTTGACGCCCACGAGCAGCAGCAGGGCCGCGATGGCCGTCAGCTCGACCGGCACGTTGGGGAAGAAGAACTGGAAATACAGTCCGATCGCGATGAGCTCGGCGATGCCGGTCATGGCCCAGTTGATGAAGTACATCCAGCCGGACACATACGCGCCCTTCTTGCCGAACATTTCTCCGGCGTAGCTGACGAACGAGCCCGACGTCTGGCGGTACATGATGAGTTCGCCCAGCGCGCGCATCAGCAGGTAAGCGATGACTCCGGCAATGGCGTAGGAGAAGATCAGCGCGGGCCCGGTGGAGGCCAGGCGCCCGCCGGCACCCATGAAGAGGCCGACGCCGATGGCGCCGCCCATCGCGATCATGGTGACCTGACGGCCGCTCAGGGACTTTTTGTAGCCCTCGGCGCTGAGAGTCGAGTCGACGACGGCGGATTGCGCCGTCGCGCTCTGAAGTTCTGTGGGGGTCATTGATGACACAGCTGTTTCCTTGTAGGTCGAGGTATGGCCGGGGACAGGACCGTGGATTCAGGTACACAAAATTCGGCCCTGAGCCCCTTCCAAGGGCCAGGACGTGTACCGAACCTCACAAGTGTCGAAGCTCGCGCGGCTCATCTATCGTACTAGCACTCAGGACCCCGGAGTGACCCGGGCAACATCAGGCGGGTGCCATCGCTAATCAATGACGCCAAAAGGAACGGATTGCCGAAGGATGTTCGGCGAATGCCGTGGGCGGCTCCGGCTGCTAAGCCAGGGCGCCGTCCCGCATGGCATAACGGAGCCAGTTTCCGGAGCTATCCCCTGGGCGGCTCCCGGGACTGTTTTCCCCCGCGCACGTGCTGAACCATTCCCCCAGCGCGCGGTCGTGGCTGACCATGACCAGTGTGCCTGCGAAGTCCGAGAGGGCCGCTTCGAGCTGTTCCACGAGCACGGGCGCCAGATGGTTGGTGGGCTCGTCCACCAGCATCGTCCCGAACCCGCCCAGCAGGAGCCGGGCCAGCGCCAGCCTGCGCTGTTGCCCTGCGGAAAGGCTGCCCACGGGGACGTGGAATTCGCTGGTCCGGAACAGCCCCAGGCGCAGCAGCGCCTCGGCGTGCTCATCGATGTTGCCGCCCAGGCCCGAGGCAAAAGCGGGCAAGAGCCGCAAACCCGGGCGCTGCGGGAGCTCCAATTCCTGTTGCAGGTAGCCGATGCGGCCGTGCCGCACGACGGTTCCCTGGGCCGGCGCCAGCGGGCCCGCGAGGACGGAAAGCAACGTGGACTTGCCGGCACCGTTGGGGCCCGTGATGAGAATTTTCTGCCCCGCTTCGACCCGGAAGTCCGTCGGTTGCAGGCGGCCGGGCACGGCCACCCCCTTCGCTTCAAGGGCGGGGCCTGCCGCGACGTCCGCCCGCAGGTCCGTTGCCAGCGTCAGGGGCACCGGGGGGCGGTCGATGGGGTTTGCCTCTAGCCGGCGGAGGCGCTCCTGGGCGTTGCGGACCTTGCTGGTGGCCGCCTTTTGCCACGTGCCGGCCTTGAAGTCGAACCCCATTTTGTCGCCGTCGCGCCGGCGGGCGTAGCCCATCCTTTCCGCGACCGTGTCCGCCTGGAGCTGTTCGGCAGCCATCGCGTCCAGCCACCCGTGATACTGCTGCGCCCAGCGCTGGCGTTCGGCAGCCTTCTCCCGCAGGTAGCCTTCGTAGCCGTTGCCGTACCGGTTGACGGTCCGGCGTTCGGCATCCACCTCAATTACGGTTGAGGCCACTTTGCGCAACAGCACCCGGTCGTGGGAGACCACCACCACGGTTCCGCGGTGCGCCGCCAGCCGCGTCTCCAGCCAGGCCGTGCCGCTGGCGTCAAGGTGGTTGGTGGGTTCGTCCAGGAGCAGGATGTCCGCAGGGTCAGCCAGCACGCAGGCCAGTGCCACGCGTTCCTGCTCCCCGCCGGAGAGCGAGCCCAGGGTCCGCATCCGGTCCAGCCCGCCCAGGCCAAGCCGGTCCAGGGCCGCCTCGACCCGGGATTCCGCGGCGTAGCCTTCCCTGAGCTGGTACTGGGTCTGCAGGTTTCCGTAGCGCTCCAGTTCTTCCGCTTCCGCGCCGGCCAGCCCGTCTTCCAGACGGTCCAGCTCAGCCTCCAGGGCGCGCAGCGATTCCAGTGCCGCGTCGATCGCGTTGCTCACGGTGAACGGGGCGGGCAGGCCCAGGGTCTGGGCAAGATAGCCGACGCGGCCTTGGCTGACGGCGCTGCCCTCGTCCGGGACCTCGAGTCCGGCCAGAATCCGTAGAAGCGTGGATTTTCCCGCGCCGTTTTCGCCGACGATCGCCACATGCTCACCGGCTGTGATGGCAAGGTCGACGCCGGCGAACAGCTGGCGGTCCCCGTAACCGTGGGAAACGCCTGAAAGATGGAGATGTTCGCTCAAGGAGTCCTCGCAATTGGGTGCCCAGCCGGCCCGGTGGCGGCTTGCGCGTCAAGTATGACACCGGCGGCTGTTCCTCTGGTACTGCGGTGCGTGCCGCCGTCGGACGGCTGCTCAGACGGCGAGCGCAACCGCTTTTTTGCGGCGGGCCTTCGCCAGCCGGGTCCCGATCAGGCCCTGCCGGGGACTGAACAGATAGACGACGGCGAAGGCGGCAGCCTGCGTCAGGACCACCATGGCGCCGGAGGCGGTGTCGAGGTAGTAGCTGAGGTAGATGCCGGCGATGGAGCACAGCGCCGAAATGACCGGAGCGATCACCAGCATGCGGGAAAACCGGTCCGTCAGCAGGTAGGCCGTGGAGCCGGGGATGATCAGCATGGCCACCACGAGCACCACGCCCACGGTCTGCAGCGCCACCACGGAGGTCAGCGCCAGGAGGCCCAGCAGCAGGGCACCGAGGCGTTTCGGGGACAGGCCGATCGCGTGGGCGTGCGTGGGGTCGAAGGCGTACAGCGTCAGGTCGCGCCGCCTGAGGATCAGGACGGTGAACGCGACTGCGCCCAGAACCAGGACCTGGATGAGGTCGGGGATGCTGACGCCGAGCAGGTTGCCGAAGATGATGTGGTTGAGGTCGGTCTGGCTCGGCGTGACGGAGATGAGCACCAGGCCCAGGGCGAACAGGGAGGTGAACACGATCCCGATCGCGGCGTCTTCCTTGACCCGGCTGGTGTTGCGGACCACCCCGATCAGGGTCACGGCAATCAGCGCGAACACCAGCGCCCCCAGCGCGAACGGCGCCCCGACGATGTAGGCGAGCACCACGCCCGGCAGCACGGCGTGGGAGACGGCGTCGCCCATCAGCGACCAGCCGATCAGCACCAGCCAGCAGCTCAGGACGGCGCACACGATCGCGGCGAGCGCCGTGGTGACGATGGCGCGGACCATAAAGTCGTAGCCCAGCGGCTCCAGCAGGATGTCGAGGAGATCCACGGTTTAGTTCCTGCCCAGTTGGTTCGAAAGGCCGGCGTCGGGAAGCTCCCGGTCAGCGCGGCCAGCGTCAGGTAGCGCCCTGTTGAGGACGTCGAGGCCGAACGCCATGGCCAGGTGCTCCGGCTGCAGCACCACCTCGGGCGGGCCGTGCATCAGGACCTTGCGCATCAGGAGCACGGCCTCGTCGCAGAGTTGCGGCAGGGCGTGCAGGTCATGGGTGGAGACCAGGATGGTGCAGCCGTCCGCGGCGAGCTCCTTCAGCAGGCGCGTGATGGTTGCCTCGGAGCGCTTGTCCACCCCGGCGAACGGTTCGTCCAGGAGCATCATGGTGGCTCCCTGGGCGATCCCCCGGGCCACGAAGGCGCGCTTCTTCTGGCCGCCGGAGAGCTGGCCGATCTGCCGGCCGGCGAATTCGGACAGTTCCACCCGGTCCAGGGCAAGGTCGACGGCGGCGCGGTCCGCTTTGGAGGCCCGGCGGGTGAACCCCTGGTGCCCGTAGCGGCCCATCATCACCACGTCGCGGACGGACAGCGGGAACTGCCAGTCCACGTCCTCGCTCTGCGGGACGTAGCCGATTCCGCCGGCCTTGCGCGCCTTGGCCGGCGGTTCACCGTTGATCAGGACACGGCCGGCGTCGGGCTTGACCATGCCCATGATCGCCTTGAACAGCGTGGATTTGCCGGAGCCGTTCATGCCCACCAGGCCACAGATCCGGGCGGCGTCAAGGGACAGCGACGCGGCGTCGAGCGCCAGGACGTCGCCGTAATGGACGGTGACGTTGTCCACCAGGATGGCCGGACTGCTCATGATGCCGCTCCTGTAAGACCTTCGGTGATGATCTTGGAGTCGTGCCGGATGAGGTCCAGGTACGTGGGGACCGGCCCGTCCGCCTCGGACAGCGAATCGACGTAGAGCACCCCGCCGAACGTCGAACCCGTGGCTCCCACCACCTGGCGCATCGGCGCGTCGGACACCGTGGACTCGCAGAAGACGGCGGGGACCTTGTTTGTCTTCACGAATTCGATCGCCTTGGTGATCTGTTGCGGGGTGGCCTGCTGTTCGGCGTTGACGGCCCAGATGTAGACCTCACGAAGGCCGGCGTCGCGCGCCAGGTACGAGAAGGCGCCCTCGCATGTCACGAGGGCCCGCTGCGCCTCGGGGACGGTTGCGAGCTTCTGGACCATTTCGTCCTTCACGGCCTGCAGCTTGGCCTTGTAGGCCGCGCCGTTCGCCTCGAAGACCGCGGCGTTGTCCGGATCCAGCTTCGAGAATGCCTCCACCATGTTGTCCACATAGATTTGGACGTTGACCGGCGACATCCACGCGTGCGGGTTCGGCTTGCCCTGGTAGGAGTCCTCACTGATGGACAGCACCTCCACGCCCTCGCTCACCACGGCGTGCGGGACGTCCAGGCCTTCAACGAACTGCCCAAACCACGCCTCAAGGTTCAGGCCGTTGTCCAGGATCAGGTCCGCCTTCGACGCCTTGCGGATGTCCCCCGGCGTGGGCTCGTACCCGTGGATTTCCGCGCCGGCCTTGGTGATGGATTCGACCTGCAGCTTGTCCCCGGCCACGTTCTGCGCCACGTCGGCCAGCACGGTGAAGGTGGTCAGCACCACGGGCTTCCCGCCCCCGGTACCGTGGCCGGCGCCCTGGCCCGAGGCGGCGCCTCCGCAGGCGGCCAGGGACAGGCAGAGAAGAACGGCGGCGACGGCGGCTCCGGCAGCGCGGAGGCCGCGTCCGGCGGTGCGCAGGCATCGGGCCCGGCGGATAACTTCGGCTTCCCGAAACAAATATTTAGGCATGCCGAATATCCTACGTGACCACGCCGTCCTCCCCCGGCGCTAGGCTGGGGGCATGGGCACCGTTCTCCGCACACCACCCGCACCGCGGCCGGAACTTTACCGGTTCTCGCGGCTCGATTTCTTTACGGCTGGCCTCTATGTGGCTGTGGCCGTCTTCTTCGCCGTGGCCGGCGGGCTGCTGGTCCCATTGATGCTGCAGTTGTCGCCGAACCCGGCCGTGGCGTCCTACTCCGTCAACCTGATCTTCTATGGCGGCATCGGGATCCTGGCCCTGGCCGCCGTCCGGCAGGTCGCGGCCCGGGACCTTCGGGTCCTTGCCACCAGACCGTGGTTCACCATACTGATGGTCCCCCTCGCGGTGGTGGCCATGATGATCCTCACGGCGATCTTCGTCTCGCTGACCGGTCCGCCGCAGACGTCCGCCAACCAGGCAGGCCTGCAGGCACTTATGCAGCAGGTGCCGGCATGGCTGATGGTGCCCCTGCTGGTGATCGTGGGTCCCTTTGTGGAGGAGTACATCTTCCGGCACCTGCTGATCGGCAAGCTCAGCCGGCGGGTCAACCTGTGGGTGTGCTGCGCCTTGTCCGTGGTGCTGTTCGCGGGCCTGCACATCGTGGGCCAGGAGGACCTGACCCTTCCGGTGCTGATGCCCTACCTTGCGATGGGCGCCGTCCTGGTGTTCGTGTACGTCTGGACCGGCAAGAACGTGATGTTCTCCTACTTCGTCCACGCCTCGAAGAACCTGCTCGCCGTCATCTTCATCTACGCCATCCCGCCGGACCTGATGGAGCAACTCCAGAACGTCCAGCCCTGAGCCTGGCGGCGCCACTGCGGCTCGGCGCTCGGCATCATCGCCCAGATCGTTGCCTTAGTCCGGAGTCTCGGTGGCCGCGAGGGCAAAGACTCCCCCGGCACACCCTGAGGTCCGGCATCCCGCCCCGCGCCGCCGTCGACTGTGCAGTTGACGGCAGTCCCGGGCGGAAACACTGCCGCGAAATGCCAACTCGCGCGGGTTCTCAGGAACCGGCACCCCTACCGCCGCACCCGCCGACGTCGTAGGTTCTTTCCATGACACTCAACATCCAGATTGCCGTCGACTGCCGGAACCCGCATGAGCTCGCCGACTGGTGGGCCGAAACGCTCGAGTGGGCCGTTGAGCCGCAGGACGAGGCCTTCATCCGCTCGATGATCGCACAGGGCTTCGCCACGGAGGCGGAAACCAAACTGCACCAGGGCAAGCTGGTGTGGGGTGCCGGGGCCGCCATCCGCCCGCCCGAAGAACTCGACGCCAAATCGCCCGAGCGGCGCATCCTCTTCCAGACCGTCCCGGAGGAGAAGACCATCAAGAACCGGATCCACTGGGACGTCAGGCTCGCCGGCCCGGACAAGGACGAGGCGCGCGCCGCCCTCGAAGCCCGGGGCGCCACCTTCCTCTGGACTGCCAGCCAGGGGCCGCATTCCTGGCACACCATGGCGGACCCGGAAGGCAACGAGTTCTGCATCAGCTGAGGCGATTACTAGACTCGGACTGTGAGCAACGAAATCCCCGCCAAGGTGTCCGACGTCTTTGACCCCACCCGCTGGCGCACTGTGTCCGGCTTCGACGACTTCCAGGACATGACCTACCACCGGCAGGTGGAGCGTTCCGCGGACGGCGCCGTGGTGCGGGACCTGCCTACCGTCCGCATCGCCTTCAACCGGCCCGAGGTGCGCAACGCCTTCCGCCCGGGCACCGTGGACGAGCTGTACCGCGCCATGGACCACGCCCGGATGACCCCGGACGTGGCCACCGTGCTGCTCACCGGCAACGGCCCCTCCACCAAGGACGGCGGCCACTCGTTCTGCTCGGGCGGGGACCAGCGGATCCGCGGCCGTGACGGGTACCGGTATGCGGAGGGTGAAACCCAGGAGACCATCGACCCCGCCCGCGCCGGCCGGCTGCACATCCTGGAAGTCCAGCGGCTCATGCGCACCATGCCCAAGGTGGTCATCGCCGTCGTCAACGGCTGGGCGGCCGGCGGCGGGCATTCCCTGCATGTCGTCTCGGACCTGACCATCGCCTCCCGCGAACACGGCAAGTTCAAGCAGACCGACGCCACCGTGGGCAGCTTCGACGCCGGCTACGGCTCCGCGCTGCTGGCCCGCCAGATCGGCCAGAAGGCCGCACGGGAGATCTTCTTCCTGGCCCGCGAATACTCGGCCGAGGACATGGTCCGCATGGGCGCCGTGAACGAGGCCGTGGACCATGAGCGGCTCGAAGAGGTCGCGCTGGAATACGCCGCGGACATCGCCCGGCAGTCCCCGCAGGCCCTCCGGATGCTCAAGTTTGCCTTCAACCTGGCCGACGACGGCCTGGCCGGCCAGCAGGTCTTCGCCGGGGAAGCCACCCGGCTTGCGTACATGACGGACGAGGCGGTGGAGGGCAAGGACGCCTTCCTGGAGAAGCGCGATCCGGACTGGTCCAGGTTCCCGTACTACTTCTAGTCCCCGTTCTACACCGAAGGCAGCCCCTTGACCTCCCAGCACCCGAACATCGAACCCGCGCTCAAGGCGCTGGCGGACGCCCTCCACGGCGAGGGTCCCGCCGTCGAACTCTCCGCCGGCCCCGATGGAAACGTTGTGGTCTCCGCCGTGGACACACCGGGCTACGAGGACGCCGCCGTCGTGGTGCGGACCTCCGGCTCCACCGGCACGCCCAAGGCGACCGTCCTGACCGTCGACGCGCTGGCGGCGTCCTCCGTGGCAACGGCCTTCGCGCTGAAGGGCGAAGGCCAGTGGCTGCTCGCCCTGCCCGTGCAGTACGTGGCCGGCGTCCAGGTCCTGGTCCGCTCGCTGTTCGCCGGCACCCGGCCCTGGGCGATGGACCTCAGCGGTGGGTTTACCCCCGAGGCTTTCACCGAGGCGGCGCTGGAAATGACGGACAAGATCCGCTTCACCTCGCTCGTTCCCACCCAGCTGCAGCGGCTGCTGGACTCGCCGTCGGCCGGGACGCTGGCTGTGCTGCGGCGCTTCAACGGGGTGTTGCTGGGCGGAGGTCCTGGGTCACCCGAGCTCCTGGCCGCCGCCCGCGCCGCCGGCGTGCGCGTCGTGACCACCTACGGCTCGGCCGAGACGTGCGGCGGCTGCGTGTACGACGGCGTCCCGCTTGAGGACGTGCTGGCCCGGGTGGATGCGGACGGCCGGATCCTGCTCGGCGGAGCCACGATCGCCGCCGGCTACCTGGATGCCCCGGAACTGAGCGCTGAGGCGTTTGTGGAGGACGACGGCGTCCGCTGGTACCGGACCAATGATCTCGGCGAGCTGGACGCCGACGGGCGGCTGACCGTGCTGGGCCGGGCCGACGACGTCGTCATCACCGGCGGCGTGAAAGTCTCCGCCGCGCATGTGCAGGCGGAGCTGGAAAAGCTCGACGGCGTTCGGGCCGCCTTCGTCGCCGGGGTTCCGTCCGCCGAGTGGGGGCAGGCGCTTGCCGCGTACGTGGCGCTGTCCGACAGCTCGCCGGAAGGCATCCGGGCCTTCACCACGGGCGCCGCCTGGGCACCCGCGCTAGGCCCGATGGCCCCGAAAACCGTACTGGCCGCTGGCGAACTTCTGATGCTCCCGAACGGGAAACCGGACCGCCTGGCGATGACGGTTCGGCTCACAGAGCTGCATCAGGGAAAATAGAACCGCCGGGCACTCCCGGCCTCACCAAACCAACAAGAGGTACTGAACGTGGCAACAGCCGCTCAATGGATCCAAGGCGCCCGACTGCGCACCCTGCCGGCCGCGATCGCGCCTGTCCTGATCGGCACCGCGGCCGCGTACGAGATGGACGCATTCCTGCCGCTCCATGCCGTGCTGGCCGCGCTGGTGGCCCTGCTGCTGCAGATCGGC
Organism: Arthrobacter sp. YAF17; assembly: GCF_052113365.1. Taxonomy (NCBI): domain Bacteria; kingdom Bacillati; phylum Actinomycetota; class Actinomycetes; order Micrococcales; family Micrococcaceae; genus Arthrobacter; species Arthrobacter sp. YAF17. Next base: position 32,011 of record NZ_JBFRDB010000016.1, read on the forward strand.
GTGAACTACGCCAACGACTACTCGGACGGCATCCGCGGCACCGACGAGGACCGGGTGGGCCCGCTCCGGCTGGTCGGCTCCGGCGCCGCGAAGCCTGAGCACGTCAAGTACGCCGCGTTCGCCGCGTTCGGGCTGGCGATGGTGTTCGGCCTGGCCCTGGTCATCCTCTCGCAGACGTGGTGGCTGATCCTGGTGGGCATCGGCTGTGTCCTCGCGGCGTGGGGTTACACGGGCGGGAAGAACCCCTACGGCTACATGGGCCTGGGCGATTTGTTCGTGTTTGTGTTCTTCGGTCTGGTTGCCACCCTGGGTACGACCTACACGCAGGCCGGGCAGATCAGCCTCGCCGCCATCATCGGCGCGATCGGGACGGGCCTGATCGCCTGCGCGCTGCTCATGGCCAACAACGTCCGTGACATCCCCACCGACCGGAAGGCCGGGAAGAAGACCCTGGCCGTGCGGCTCGGAGACAAGCACGCCCGGGAAGCCTACGTGCTGATGCTCGCCGTCGCGATCCTGCTGCCGATCGTGCTGGCGCCGACCCGGCCGTGGATGCTGATTGTGCTGCTGCTGATCCCGGCCAGCCTGATGCCGTCCTGGCTGATGATCGCCGGCCGGCGCCGCAAGAGCCTGATCCCGGTGCTCAAGCAGACCGGGCTGATCAACCTCGGCTACGCGGTGCTGTTCTCACTGGGCCTGGTGCTGAGCCACGGGTTCTAGGGGTGGCCCGCGCCTGCGGTGAGCCGGACGTCGTCGGGGATCTACCCGCCGTCCGGCGCCTCAGGTCCCTGCCGGGCTAGTTGTCCTTCGGGCGGCTGTCCGTGTGGACGGTGATGTCCGGATGCTCGTCGACCAGGCGGTCTTCGGCGTCGGCGTCGTCCACTTCTCCGGCGCTGCGCAATGGCTTGGCATTGCCTGAGAACCGCTGGTGGAGCGATGCGGCGGCGGCGTCGCGCTGCTTCTGGAAGAAGAGAAAGCTGATCGCGAACGCCATCATTCCCGCGCAGAGGACGGCCAGGAACCATCCGAGCTGGAGGTAGACGAACAGCGCGAACAACGGCGCGAAGAGCACCAGTCGGATCAGGGAGTATTTCAGGAAAGCCACGCTCCAAGTTTAGCCGCCCGGCGGCGGCCCGGCCCACCGGCCTGCATCCGGCCCCTCCGCTCGCCCTGGGGGATGCTCCGACGGCGGTCCTCTAGGGCCGGCATATCGGAAGAAGCCGGAGGCTCCCCCGGAGGCTAGACTGATTACATGCTCCGCGTAGTGATTGTCGTCGCCGTTATCGTCGTGTTTGTCTACGGACTCGTCGACGTGATCCGCACTGACCCTCGCGAGACAAAGGGCATTTCGAAGCCGGCCTGGATTGTGGTGCAGATCGTCCTGCCGGTGATCGGTGCCATCCTGTGGTTCCTCATTGGCCGGCCGCGCGGCACCAGCCCGGCGCGCCCCGCTTACAGCCACCCCATCGCGCCCGACGACGACCCCGACTTCCTGCGCAACCTCGAACTCCGCCGCCGCAAGCAGGCCGAAGCCGATCGGCTCAAGAAGCTCAAGGACGAGTTGGACGCCAAGGAGCGCAAGGCCGACGACGCCAAGGGTACCCACGACCCCCGCGGCTCCGAGTCGGGCGAGGCCTCCGGCAGCGGCGACGCGCAGGGCACCGACGAGGTCAAGTAGCACCGGGCCGTTCTTTCGCTGCCGGCTTTCGTTGCCCCTTCACGGCCGCTCGCAGTCTTTGGCCCTTGCCCCCGCATTGCCCTGCACTCCGCTGCACGACCCTGAACTGCACGCACCGAACGCCGTTTGCTCAAACAACTCTGAGGGCCAGTGACGGGCGCGAATGTCACCCCGCCGACTTGGCTATCCCTCCGTCGACCGACACAGATGACGGGCACACCTGAATTCGTGCAACCGTCACACACCCCGAGACGCAGTCGTTGACTGCCTTATTTGAGCGAAGCCGACGGTAGAATCGCGGCAGCCCGGCTTCTCTCATGGAGCGGCGCCGTAGTCGATTACTGGGGGGACAGAACGTTGCTGATGCTGGCCGGAACCGAGAGTGCGAATCCGATCATCCCCACGGCGTGGGAAGTCATGGTCATTGTTGCGGGGGCGATAGCTGCCGCCCTGTTCATTTGTGCGCTGATCAGCATCGCACGGAGTAAGAACTACACGCCTGCTGGCAGGGCGCTCTGGCTATTGGTCGTGTTCGCACTCCCAGCCCTTGGCCCGATGCTCTGGTTCCTCAGACGTGCATCGTCACCGACAGGACCGGCTCCCTCCTGACGGCCTGAGCCTGTGGTGGCCGCCTAGCCCACAGGGACATCTCCTCCACTCTGTGGATAACCTCCTAGCGCCCTCCCATCGGGGCCAGAATGCTCGTATGCATCAGCCCAGCGAGCTTCCCCCGCAGCTTCGACACCGGCCCTTCACCGTGGCCGAGGCCCACGCCGCCGGGCTGAGCCGACGTCGGACCAGGGCCCGGGATCTCGTCAAGCCTTGCCACGGAGTGCGCGCCGCGGTGGCCACTAAGGACAGCCTGCCGGAACGTTTGCGTGCCCTGGCTGCCGTGACCGGCGCCGTCGTGAGCCACCTGTCTGCAGCAGTGCTGTGGGGATTTCCCCTGCCACTCGCATTGGAGTACCTGGCGGTTGTCCATCTGACAAGTGCGCCGGGCCGGCGGGCCGTTCGCTACAAGAATGTCGTGGGCCACCAGCAGTCACTCGAACCTGATGAGATAGTGGCCGGGGTCAGGGTGCGCTGCACTTCTCCGCTGCGGACCTGGTTTGACCTCGCCGGCATCCTGAGCCTCGACGATCTGGTGATTGCCGGCGACTTCCTGCTGCGCCGGAGGAGCCCGCTGACTACGGTCGATGCCCTGGATGCATTCCTCGCAGGGAAGCAGGGCAGGGCAGGCTACCGGTGTGCCCTGCGTGCCCGGGCCCTGATGCGCGCCAACACCGACTCCCCCAAAGAGACCGAACTCCGGCTAATCCTGATCCGCCACGGTCTGCCGGAACCCGGAATCATCGTCCCGATTTTCGACGAAACCGGCCGATGGATCCAGGACCCGGACCTGTCCTACGAGCGGGAGAAGATCGCGATCCAGTACGACGGCGGGCATCATGCCGGTCCGTCGCAGCGCCGCGGCGACATCTACCGGGACGAAAACGCCAGGGATGCCGGGTGGCGCGTTGTGGTCCTGACCCAGCGGGACCTGGACCCGTTCGCACCCGGTATGGAACTAACAGCCGTGACCGGGGTACGGGCGGCGCTGACAGAGCGCGGCTGGACGCCCGAACCGCGTCGGAGCCCAAGGCGTACCGCCCCTACCCCGCCGACCTGACACGAATGGCCGCTAACCGGGGCGGAATAGCGGCCACTTGTGGCAAGTCGATGGACTGCGTGGGTGGTGGAACTGTCTGGAACACTCGATTCACAGACCACCCTCGACCCCAGGAAACGCCAATCCAACCAGACATGCACCCATCTGACGCGAATGGCCGCTAAAGGGTGGTTTGGCGGCCACTTGTGGCGAACGGACGTAGAACGACGTGGCTTCGCGGACACTTGTGGCAAATGGGCGATGCCCTGGCCAGCACCGTACCCGCCCGCGCACCTATCTGACGCGAATGGCCGCTAAGCGCGGGGCTTAGCGGCCATTCGTGGCGACTGAGCGGATCGCGGAGTCTTGAGACCGCGGTTTACAGCCCCGAGTAGGAGTGCAGGCCGTTGAAGAACTGGTTCACGATCGTGAAGTTGAAGACCACGCAGAGGTAGCCGACGATCGAGAGCCAGGCCGCGCGGGTTCCGGTCCAGCCACGGGTGGCGCGGGCGTGCAGGTAGCCGGCGTAGACCACCCAGATCACGAACGTCCAGACTTCTTTGGTGTCCCAGCCCCAGAAGCGGCCCCAGGCTTTCTCGGCCCAGATGGCGCCGAACATCAGCGTGAAGGTCCAGCCGACGAACGCGATGGCATTGATCCGGTAGGAGAGGTTCTCGAGGCTCAGCGCGGACGGGACAAGGCGCATGAAGCCCAGCTTGTCGCCGCCGCCGGCCGCGATGGTCTTCTGCCGGTGCGACTGGACCAGCTGCAGCGCGGACATCGCGAACGTCAGGGTAAACAGCGCCGAGGACAGCACGGCGATCGAGACGTGGATGATCAGCCAGTAGCTCTGCAGCGCGGGAACGAGGTGGCCCACCGGGGTCCAGTACGCCACCGAGGCCGCAACCAGCATAATGATCGCCAGGCCCACCACGAACGTGCCCAGGAAGCGCAGGTCACGGCGGACCAGGACCAGCAGGAAGACGGCCACGGCCACGAACGCGCCGGTGGTCAGGAACTCGTACATGTTGCCCCACGGCACGCGGCCCGCGCCCATGGCCCGGGTGATGACGCCGGCTGCATGGATGGCGGCACCCAGTACGGTCACGGCGACGGCGACCCGGGCGGGGACGCGGCGCTCGGCGGCGGAGTAGCGCATGGCGCCGTCGGCGGTCCGGCCAATCCCGGCAGTGTTCCCGGCAGCGGCACCAGCGACGGACGACGTCGGGCGTTCTGCCCGGCCGACAGGCCCGGACACGTCCGCGTCGGCCCGGTCAACAGCACCGGAGGAGGACCCGACGCCGGCAGCCACCGGAACGCGGGCGGCGTCGGCACCCGACAGCTGGGCGGCCTTCAGGTCCACGGCGCGCAGCGTCTTGCTGCTCTTGGCCAGGTCCCACGCGAAGGCGATGAAAGCCACCGTGTAGGTGCCCGCCGCGAGGAGCATAAACAACTCGCTGTACTGGCCCATGGTTTCGTTGATGGGGAGCATTACTGATCCTTCTTTGACTCGGAAGAGCCGGCTGTTGACTGGATGAAGTCTGCTGCGGGGTGGTCCGTCGGGACCTGCGAAGCCCCGGCCCCGGGCAGCTTGGTATCCGCCCCGTCATTATCCGCTGTTCCGCTGGGAGCTGACTGGGAGTCCCCAAGATCCCAGGCACCCGCGAGCAGTTTGCGGATCGCCGCTGCCTCCCCGGCCAACCGGTGGTCCTCGCCGCGGGCCAGGAGACCGTATTCGACCATGGTGCGGCCGTCGTCATGGGTTCCGGTCCGGACCCAGACGCGGCGGCGGTTCACGTACAGCGAGGTGACCAGGCCGGCCACCGCCAGGAGCGCGAAGATCAGGGCGTACAGCTGGCCCGGATTGTGGTGGATGTCGACGCCGACGTAGCGCTTGACGCCGTCGAAGCTGATGGAACCCTTGCCGTCGGGCAGGGTGTAGCTCGCACCCGGGGCGAGGGTGATGCCACCGGCGTCGAGGTTGCGGGCGTTGAGCGGTGTGAGCTTCTTGACGTCGAGTTCGAAGACGTTCTGCGGGGCGCCGTCGTCCAGGCCGAGGTCGCCGTAGTACGAGTTCAGGGTCAGCTGCGGGTTGAACAGCTCCGGATCGCCGCTGAAGGACACGCCCTCGTCGGTAATGAACGCGGTGGGCAGGAAGAAGCCGGCGAAGGCGAGCTGCTCCGGCTTGGCATCCGGCACCTTGATGACGACGGACGAGTAGTAGTTGTCGCCCTGCAGCTTGGCCACCACCGGTCCCTGCATGGAGACGTTTCCGGCGCCGTCGCGGATGGTGACCACCGGGGCGTAGCCGTTGCCGGTGAGGTACATGCTGGTGCCGCCGAGGGTGAGCGGATCGTTGACCTTCAGCACCTCTTTCTTGGCAGGCGCATCCGGGGTTTCCTTTGTGGTCACGTCAGCCTTGAAGTCAATGGGCTGGCCGTTCTTGCCCCGGGACTCCCGGTCGAAAGTGATCTGGAACTTGTCCAGCTGGACCGAGTACGGCTGCAGCTGGCTGCTCTGGAAGTTGGTGCCCGGGGTGAACTGGTCGTACCCGACGAGGGTGTTGACGAAGGTGTCGCCCTCGACGAGGATCCGCTGCCCGCTGTAACCGAACAGCCCGCCGATTGCGACGGACACTAACACGCCGATCAGCGAGGTGTGGAAGACCAGGTTGCCGACTTCGCGCAGGAAGCCGCGTTCGGCACCGATCGAGGGCCGGGCGCCGTCGCGGTCGCGGACGTCGACGCGGTAGCCGCGCTTCTTCAGCAGCCCAGCGGCGTCGTCAATGGCGCTCGACGCCGGGATCCCGGCGTCGGCGGGGATCACGAGTGTGCCGTATTCGGGCAGCCGGGACAGCCGTGCGGGTGTCCGCGGGGGCTGGGAACGCATCGCCTTGTAGTGTGCGATGGCGCGCGGGACCACACAACCGATCAGCGAGATGAAGAGCAGGATGTAGATCGCCGAGAACCACGCCGAGGAGTACACATCGTAGAGCTGGAGTGCGTCGAGGATCTTGCCGTAGTCCGGGTGGTCCTTGATGTACTGCGTGACGGTCGAGGGGTTGGCCGGCCGCTGCGGGAAGAGCGAGCCGGGGACCGCGGCCACGGCCAGCATCAGCAGCAGGAACAACGCGGTGCGCATGCTGGTCAGCTGGGTCCAGGCCCAGCGGAGCATGCCCATCGGGCCGAGCGCGGGCAGGACAGCCTCGGCCTTCGCGGCGGCGACGGGACTTGCGCCGCCGGACTTGGCGCCGGCACCGCCGGACGTCGCACCGGCAGGCGTGCCGTCGGGCTCAGCTCCGGTGCGCTTGGTGCCGCTGGCTGGGAAATTCTTCTCTTCGTTCACTCGCTCGCTCATCAGATCGGCAATTTCACATCGGTTTGGAACCAGTACTGCAACTCGGACACCCAGGTCCCCCACACGCCGGTGGCCATCAGCAGGCCCAGCCCCACCAGGATTGCGCCGCCAATGCGCTGGATGGCGAGGCGGTGCTTGCGGAAGAAGGACATCACGCCGATGCCGCGGCGCACGGCCAGGGCAATCAGCAGGAACGGGATGCCCAGGCCGAGGCTGTAGATAAACGCCAGGAACGCGCCCTTGGCCGCCGACGACCCGCCGGAGAGGCTCAGCAGCTGGACCGCGGAATAGGTCGGGCCGATGCAGGGCGCCCAGCCCAGGCCGAAGGTGATGCCCAGCAGCGGCGCACCCCACAGCCCGGCGGGGGGCTTGGACTGGATCTTGGCGTCGCGCTGGAGCCAGCCGAAGCCGCCCATGAACACCACACCCATGATGATCACGAGGATGCCCAGGATCTGGGTGATCCAGGCGTTCTGTGAGCCGGTGATCAGCGTCCCCAGCTGCCCGAAAGCGCCGCCGAGCAGCACAAAGATCACCGAGAAGCCCAGGACAAAGAGCCCGATGCCGGCCAGCATGCGGCCGCGCTTCTGCTTCTGGAGGTCGACGCCGGTCAGGCCGGTGACGTAGCCCAGGTACCCGGGCACGAGGGGCAGCACGCAGGGTGACAGGAAGGAGACGAAGCCGGCGAGCAGTGCCACCGGGATGGCAAGCAGCAGCGATCCGCTCAGGATGGCTTCGGCGAAGGGGCTGTTCACGGTGGCTGGCCCTCTACTCGGCCACGGCAGCGGCGATGAGGGACTTCAGGGTGCCCTTTTGGATCTCCCCGAGGACACGGGACGCCACGCGGCCCTGCTTGTCCAGCACCAGCGTGGTGGGCACGGCACCGGGCGGAACCAGGCCGGAAACGGCCAGCAGCACGGCGCCGTCCTTGTCGTTGAAGCTCGGGTAGGTCAGGTTGAAGGTCTTGTCGAACGCCTCCGCCGCGGCCTTTTCGTCCCGAAGATTGACGCCGAAGAACTGCACGCCCTGGCTCTTGAACTCCTGGTGCAGGGCCTCCAGCGACGGCGCCTCAACCCGGCAGGGCGCGCAGGCCGCGAACCAGAAGTTGAGCACGGTCACCTGACCCTGGAAAGCCTCGGCAGCCACAGCGGTGCCATCGAAGAGCGTGCCCTTAATGGCAATCGGGCTCTTGCGGTCCGCGACGGCGAATTCCGTAACCGAACCGTCGCCGGCCACGTAGTTCTTGTTGTCGCCGGCCTTGGCCTGCTTGGCCAGCGCATCCTCCTGGGCGCATCCGGACAGGCCCAGCACGACGGCGAGCCCCGCACCGCCCGCTGTCAGGAGGCTGCGGCGGGTCAGCGGCGACGGATTGCCGTTATTAGCGCTCATGCTCAGGCTCCGGGGGTGCTGGACGCACCGGGAAGAAGGGCGGCCGCAGGCTCGCTGTACTGGACCCCCAGAAGGTTCCCGGCGTCGTCGAACGTCAGGGAGGTGACCGAGGTGAGGGTGCATTCGCGTTTGCGCGGATCGTGCCACAGGGGTTTGCCCTCGGCGCTGAGCCGGGTGGCCCAGATGGGCAGCTGGTGGCTGACGAGGATGGCTTCGGCGCCATCGCCGCCGAGTTCGAGTGCCCGCAACCGGGCGTCCTGAACGGCAGCCATGACCCGGGCGGCCTGGTCCTTGTAGGGCTCGCCCCAGGACGGCCGGAACGGGTTGCGGAGCATGGGCCAGTGCCTCGGCTTGAGGATCTCCGCCTTGTCGACGTGGAGCCCTTCGAAGTAGTTGGCGGCCTCGATGATGCGGGCCTCGGTGGCGATCTGGAGGTTGAGCGCCTCAGAGATGGGCTGCGCCGTCTCCTGCGCGCGGGTCAGCGGCGAGGCGACGAGGTGGACGATCTTGGCCCCCTGCGCGGCCCTCGCACTGAAGTGCTCCGCGAGCATCCGGGCCATCTCCTGGCCGAGCTCGGAGAGGTGGAATTCGGGCAGCCTTCCGTACAGGACGCCGTCGGGATTGTAGACCTCGCCGTGGCGGAGCAAATGAACAGTGGCTTGGGGCATGTGTACCAGTTTCTCAAAGGGCAGGGGCAATGACGAAATCTTCTACAAGAAGTAGAACTCAAGTGTTTTGAGAAATGTTCCCCAGAGTTGGAATAAAAGATGCAAATGCATGTTTATACTGGGTGAAGCAGTTAGTTGAGACTTCAACAAATGATGCTTCGGCTGACGATCAGACCACCGAACGACCCACCCGACTCAAGGAGAACCACCATGGCACTTCCCGCCAACGTCACCACCGGCACCTGGACCCTCGACCCGTCGCACAGCGAGATCGGCTTCACCGTCCGCCACGCGGGCATCAGCAAGGTCCGCGGCCAGTTCACCGACGCCGCCGCCACCCTTGACCTCGCCGAGGAAGTCACCGACTCCAAGGTGAACGCCACGATCAAGACGGCCAGCTTCGACTCCGGCGATGTCAACCGCGACGGCCACGTACGCGGCGAAGACTTCTTCGACGTCGAGAAGTTCCCTGAGATCTCCTTCGTCTCCAACACCATCGTCCCCAAGGGTGACGCCTACGAACTCCAGGGCGATCTCACCATCAAGGGAGTCACCCGCCCGGTGGCCCTTGAGACCGAGTTCAACGGCGTTGCCGTCGACCCGTTCGGCAACACCCGCGCCGGCCTGTCCGCCGAGACCACGATCAGCCGCAAGGACTTCGGCCTCACCTGGAACGCAGTCCTCGACGCCGGCGGCGTGCTGGTCAGCGACAAGGTCGCCATCAACCTGGAACTCGCCTTCATCGCCCCCGCAGCCTAGTCCGCAGCACCGGGCCGGTTCTTTTGGGACCGGAACCCTGAGGCTTGCAGCCGCCGGCACCCCGCTTCGTCCCAGTGACGGAGCGGGGTGTTGCGGTTAACCCGGGCGCGGCGGTTTATCCGGGTGTTGCGGCTAACCCTGGTGTTGCGGTTCCTGAGGGGTCGGCTGTGCAGTCTGCACGAGCCCCTCTTGGCGGCCTCCCGCCGTGCCCGGCAACACGGCCATAATCCCTAGAAGCCGGTACATTCGCGGTCTACAGTGAGAGCCATGAGCAACCCTGATGAGGTACCTCCGCCGCAGCAGCCGGGCGCCCGGCCACCGCAGCCGGGCAGCGTTCCGCCCGCCGGCGCCGACGCGCCTCGGGGCACACCGGCGGCGCCGGACGGGAACATGCCGGATGGGAACCTTCCGGCCGGAACCCTTCCGAGTGGGAACCTGCCTGACGGGAACTTGCCGCCGGGCTATCAGGCGCCTGGCCACCAGCCCCCGCCCGCATATCAGGCACCTCAGCCTGGTTACCAGCCGCCGCCCGCATATCAGCCGCCGCAGCAGGGTTACCAGCCGCCGCCCGCATATCAGGCGCCGGACCAACCCTCCGGCGGTTTCCGCTTCGAACTTCCAACGGACCGGCCGCGGAACTTCAACGACGCCATGCCCAGCGGCGGCTTCGCCGGCATGTTTACGGTCACGTGGCTGCCGACGGAGCTAAAAGTCGCCTATTGGATCTGGCTCATCGGCGGACTGCTGGGCCTGCTGGGCGGCGTCATCGGCCTCTTCGGGTCGTTCGTTCTCCTGGCGGTGGCTCCTGGTCTGGGATTCGTGGTGCTCCTGCTGGTGCTCGTGGCCCTCGGCCTTGCCGCGGCACAGGTCATCCTGGCCATGAAGATGAAGGAGGGCCGCGAGTGGGCCCGCTTCGCCCTCACGATCGTCGCCGGCATTTCCCTGCTGCTGGCCATCCTCAACGCCAACGCGGCTGAGGGCCGGGGCGGCGGGAACTGGCCAAGCTTCGTCATCAGCCTGGTGGCGACCGTGCTGATGTGGCTGCCCAACTCGCAGGCCTGGTTCGCCTCACTGCGGGGGCGCAGCTGAACCGCCTCTGAATTTCGTCCCGACGCACGCCGTGGCGCCTCCAGCTGTTCGCTGACGTGACCCCGCGGCGGCCGCCCGGGCGCCGGTGAGAATACCTCTCCGGAATGATCCACACCGGCACCGGCCCGCGGTACGGTGGACGTAACCATGCTGGGGGCAGGGCAGGAAGCTGTTTCCGGTATCTGACCAAGACCGCCACGCAAAGGAACGCCCATGAGCATCCCGCCAGTCCCGCCGTCGAACCCGGACGCCCCCGAGCCGGGCGACCAGCAGGCGCCCCGCTACGGCCAGAACGCACCCCAGCCCGGCCAGCAGCCGCCGTCGAACCCGCAGTACGGGCAGAATGCGCCTTCCGCGCCCCAGTATGGCCAGGCGCCGTCCGCACCGCAGTACGGTCAGCAGGCGCCGCAGTATGGCCAGAACGCCCCGCAGCTCCCCCAGTACGGCCAGAACCAGCCCCCATACAACCAGCCGCAGAACAACCAGCCCGGGCAGCAGGCTCCGCAGTACAACCAGCCCGCCTACGGCCAGTCCCCCTACGCCAGCTACCCCTCCGGGCAGCCTCAGGCCGCGGCCGGCATGCCAAAGAGCGTCAACACGGCTTTCTGGCTCATCGTCGCGTCCGGCGTCGTATGGATTCTCTCCCTGTTGATGGCACTCGGCACCCTGGATACCCCGGAAATGCGGAACATGTTCGAACAGCAGATGGCCGCAAGCGGCGCCAACATTCCCTATGAGGACATCCGGGGCGTCCTCGTCGGGAGCATCCTGGTGTTCGCCTTGATCAGCGCCGGGCTCTACGCCCTGGTCGCCCTGAACGTCCGCAAGGGCAAGAACTGGGCACGGATCCTCGGCACTGTCTTCGCAGCCCTGTCGATCTTCAGCATTTTCCCGCTGAGCCTCGGCACGCTGGCAGTCCTCCTCGGCATCGCCGGCATTGTGATGCTGTACCTGCCGGCTTCGTCACCCTACTTCAGCAAGCAGCAGCCGTTCGCCAACCCGTACGGGCAGCCGGGCGGACAATACTAAACAGCAAGGCACCACCGCGGAGGGCGCGGGAGCCGGACGGGCTGACTGAAGCTAGTCAGCATCCTCCGGGTCCTGCGCCCTCTGTGCGTGATAAGCGAGGATCTGGAGTTCGGTGGCCATGTCCACCTTGCGCAGGTTGACCCCGGGCGGCACCTGCAGCATCACGGGGGCAAAGCTGAGAATGCTCCGCACACCGGCGGCAATCACACGGTCGCAGACGTCCTGGGCCACGGCGGCCGGCAGTGCCAGAACCACCATGTTGGCGCCGGTCCGCTGCAGCACAGGTTCTAGGTCCGCGGCATCACTGACACGCAGCCAGCCGACCTCGCTGCCCACCACCAGCTGGTCCGCATCGAAGATCGCAACAATATCGAAGCCCCGGGACTCGAACCCGCCGTACCGCGCCAGGGCTTTGCCGAGGTTGCCGGCCCCGACGATGGCGACCTTCCAGTCGTGCGTCAGGCCCAGTGCCGCCGCAATATGCCGGTTGAGGTACTGCACTTCGTAGCCGACGCCCCTGGTCCCGTAGGAGCCGACATAGGAAAGATCCTTGCGGAGCGTGGAGGAACTGACGCCCGAGGCCTCGGCCAGGGATTCGGAGGAGACTCTGTCGATGCCCTCGGAAAGCAGGGTGGTGAGGGCGCGCAGATAGATGGTCAGCCGGGCTACTGCCGCGGGCGGAATCTGCTTGGAAGCAGTCCCTGTTCCCCCGGGCAGCGCGTCAGGGGATGAATCCAGCGAAGTCACTATCTGCTCCATTGTCGCGTTGTGACTTCCACTCTAGAGCCACCGCCGATCAGCGGACAAAGCAGCGCTCTCCAGCCGGTCCCTATGTTTCAGGCCGGCCCGTCCAGCACCCGCCGCAGCGTCCGCTCCAGCCGGACTTCGTCGATCTTCCAGAAGTCCCGCTGGACACCATCCACCAGCACCACAGGGATCTCCTCCGCAAAGCGTTCCCGCAGTTCGGCGTCGTCATCCACCGGCTGCTCCCTCCAGCCGATCCCCAGGCCTGTTGTCACGCGCTCGACGGCGGCGCGCGCCGCCGAGCACAGGTGGCAGTCAGCTTTGGTGATGAGGACGACGTCGGGCTGTGGCATGGCTCCACGGTAGCCCGCCGGCCCGTCCCGCGTCGACGCGCCAGACGCATTTGGTGCCGCCGCCGCGGCCCGGGCGGCAGGATCGGGCCCCGGCGTTGACTAGACTCGTGGCATGTCCGAAGAGAAGTACGTCGCTGAGGCCACAGAGCCTGTTGCAGCACCGCAGCTCGGCGAAGCCGCGTTCTTCGACGTCGACAACACCCTCATGCGGGGCGCCAGCCTGTTCCACGTGGCCCGCAAAATGCACCAGCGCGGGGCGTTCACCATTCCCCAGGCCGCCGGATTCGGCTGGAAACAGCTGATGTTTGTGCTTCGCGGGGAAAACATGGACGACGTCCACGCGGTCCGCGACACCGCCCTGGGCCTCGCCTCCGGATTCACCGTTGAGGACATTGAGGCGCTCGGCGAAGAAGTCTATGACGAAATGATTGAATCCCGGATCTGGCCGGGGGCCAAGGCCCTCGCCGAACAGCACCTCCGGGTGGGACGCAAGGTCTGGCTCGTGACGGCCACTCCGATCGAGGTGGCCACGGTGATCTCCACCAGGCTGGGCCTTACCGGCGCCCTCGGCACGGTGGGCGAAATCCGGGACGGCTCCTACACCGGCCGGCTGGTCGGTGACATCCTGCACGGCCCCGCAAAAGCGGTGGCCGTCAGCGCCATCGCCGAGGCCGAGGGCCTGGACCTGGCCCGGTGCTGGGCGTACAGCGATTCGCACAACGACATCCCGCTCCTGAGCATGGTGGGGCACCCCGTGGCCATCAACCCCGATGCCCGGCTCCGCCGCCACGCCCGCGAGCACAACTGGCCGGTCTACGATTTCCGCTCCGGGCGGCGCGCGGCCACCTTGGGGCTCAAGGCTGCCACCGCAGGAGGGGCTATCTACGGCCTCTGGCGGGGGTTCTCCCGCTTCCGCGGCCCCACGGTCTGACTCCGCCAGGGCCGCTGCCGGTCCACTGCCGGCTCAGCGCTGTGCTTTCGGACGGACGCTGCGCGGATCTGCGTAGCGTGGGTCTACAACCGCGTCGCCTGTCCGAAAATGCAGCGCCGATGCTAACCCGCGTCCGCTGTCAACGCCCAGCCCAGCCCAGGCTGACCTGAGCGTCCGCCCCACGACTTCCGCCGCGCTTCCCGCTAAGGGCTGTGCTTGCGGACAGACGCTGCGCGGATTTGCGTAGCGTGGGTCTACAACCGCGTCGCCTGTCCGAAACCGCAGCGCCAGGCTGAACCGTCGCCGGCTGCCACTGCCCCGCCTGCCCAGCCCAGCCCAGCCCGGGCTGACCAGACCCTCCGCCCACCACTTCCGCTGCGCTTCCCGCTAAGCGCCGTGCTTTCGGACGGACGCTGCGCCGGTCCGCGCGTCGTGGGTCTACGACCGCGTCGGCTGTCCGAAAATGCAGCGCCAGGCTGAACCGTCGCCGATCCGAAGCCACGTCGCCCTTACGAGCCCGCACCACTTTCCGCTGCGCTTCCCGCTAAGCGCTGTGCTTTCGGACGGACGCTACGCGGATCCGCGTAGCGTGGGTCTACAACCGCGTCGGCTGTCCGAAACCGCAGCGCCGGTGCCAACCCAGGCCGGTCGTTCCACTGCGCCTCGGCGACCTGCAACCGCGTCGTCGCACAGCTGAAGCCGCGTCGGCCGGGCGGATCAGGGGCGGAAGACCAAAGAAAATGCCCGCTGCCGGAAAGGCAACGGGCATTCACATGATGTGAAGTATTTCTACTTCTTATTGCGACGCTGGTGGCGCGTCTTGCGAAGCAGCTTGCGGTGCTTCTTCTTGGCCATACGCTTGCGACGCTTCTTAATAACTGAACCCACGAAAGTTCCTTACCGGCTAGATGCAGTACCTGCCTGTTGGAAAGGGTCCGCGGGCTAAGCAGCAGACTGTACAACTGACAGGTTCTTACAATGACGTAAAACGTTCCTTAACAGGGTACCGCCTATCGGGGGCACACCACGACCGCAGGCACCCCAGGGCGCCTGCAGGTCCTCACTCCGGCCGCAGAAGACTCAGGCTGTTTCCGTGTGCCCGTCGACGACAGCACCCTTGAGGTACTGTTCGACGGCGGTTTCCGGCACCCGGTAGGAGCGCCCGAAACGGACGGCCGGCATCTCACCGGAGTGAACAAGCCTGTACACGGTCATTTTGGACACGCGCATCACATCCGCGACTTCGGCCACGGTCAAGAAGCGTGCGTTGGAGAAGTTAGCCTCCGAAGACATTTCCCTATTCCTTTACTCAAGCGAACGGCAGCCCCATCTAAACGACATGGCGGTGTGCCGATGCTGAGCCATCAAACAACCATGTGTTAGATACTCTAGGGGCTGATGGTGCCAATGTGAAAGAGCTGCGCGGGAATCTCCCGGTCCGGTCACAGTTTTTTTCTGGCACCGCCTTCCCGCCCGGCCGCCTAGACGCGGCTCCGGCGGATGCGCGCGGAGGCCGCAAGCTGCGCCAGGACCGAAGCCGTGACGTCCCAGTCCATGCAGGCGTCGGTCACACTCTGGCCGTAGACCAGCGCGTCCGTACCGGCGGCGTGCTCGGCGACATCCAGATTCTGCGCCCCGCCAACCAGGAAACTCTCCAGCATGACGCCGGCAATGGCCCCCGCCGAGGCGCTGCCGCCCTCCAGCTGTGAGCCGATTTCGAGGGCGACTTCCGCCTGCCGGTGGTGGTTCTTGCCGCTGTTGGCGTGGCTCGCATCCACGATCAGCCGCGGGTTGAGCTGCTTGTCGGCCAGCTTGGCCGTCGTGGCCGCAACATCGGCGGAGGAGTAGTTGGGGCCCTTCCGTCCGCCCCGGAGGATGATGTGGGTGTCCGGGTTGCCTGCGGTGGAAACCAGTGCGGCCCTGCCGTCGCCGTCGATGCCGAGGAACGCCTGGGCCGCCCCGGCGGCGCTGCACGCGTCCAGCGCGACCTGCAGGTCGCCGTCGGTCCCGTTCTTGAACCCGATCGGCATGGACAGTCCCGACGCCAGCTGGCGGTGGATCTGGCTTTCAGTGGTGCGGGCACCGATGGCGCCCCAGGAGACGAGGTCCGCCATGTACTGCGGGCTGATCGGTTCCAGGAACTCCGTGCCCGCGGGCAGCCCGAGGGCCGTGACCTGCTGCAGGAAGCGGCGTGCGGCGCGCAGCCCGGCGGCGATGTCGTGGCTGCCGTCGAGCCGGGGATCGTTGATCAGGCCCTTCCAGCCCACCGTGGTCCGCGGCTTCTCGAAGTACGCCCGCATCACGATCAGCAGGTCTTCCTTGTGCTGTTCGGCCTGGCTGACCAGCCGGCGGGCGTATTCCAGGCCGGCTTTGGGATCGTGGATGGAGCAGGGGCCGACAATGACCAGCAAGCGGTCATCGACCCCGTCCATGACCGCGCGGACCTCGTCCCGGCCCCTCGCGACGACCTCGGCCAGGCGGGCATCCAACGGCAGTTCTGCGACCATATCCTGCGGGGTCGGCAGCGGGGTGAACTCGCTGACGCGCAGGTTGGAGGTGGACAGCTGGGATTCGGGGGCTGCTTCGATGCTCATGTTTGGGGGTCCTGTTCCGGGGTGCGGAGCGGGCCCAGATCAGAACCCGCCGGGAAATGGCGAAGGGCAGAGAATGATCTCTGCCCTGTTGGCTCTGAAGGAAGGTTGGATGCGTGTCAGCTAGACGCGGGCCCCTCCAGAGCCAACGAAAAATACGCATACCAACGGTTCGTCATAGCCACACGTTAACCGCACACCGCCGCCGCCGCAAAATCGCGGCGGTCACACAGAGTCTTCGGGTCAGCCGGGGAGGCTGCGGAAATGCTCCAGCAGTGCTGCCGCTGAGGCGGTCCCCCCGTCTGCCTTCTTTCGCTTAAACACCACCGTCCCGGCCGGAACCAAAAGGTTCCAACCGGGACGGTGGTGACCACCCGCCGTCGTACGCTTTCTGCAGGAGCATCCGGACCTGCGAAGGCGCCCTGACGGATTGCGGGTGTGCGGCTTAGCTGATGGCGGACTTCATCTCGTCGTGGGCTTTCTTGCCGGCTTCGTCAGTGGACAGCCGGTTGAACAGCACCTCTGAGGTGTAGCGCTTGACGATTTCCTGAATGGCGCCGGCGCCCTTCGGCGGCGGAGCCGGAGCCTCGCCGAGCTCGTCCTTGATCTGGTCAATGAAGTTGACCACCTTGATGTCGGCGGGGGTCAGCTTGGACTCAATGGCCGCCCGGACGTCAGAGTTGGGGTACACACCGCGGTCAGCCAGCAGGGCTTCCCCGGCCTTGTTGTTGTTGGCCAGGAAGTTGATGAACTTGGCGGTTTCTTCAGGGTGCTTGGTCCGCGATGAAGCCGACCAGAACTGGGATGCCTTGTACCAAAGCTGGGCGTCTGCAGCCTTGCCAGTGGTGGAGGGGAACCGGAGAATCTGCAGGTCCGAGCCGGCAGCCTTCTCCAGGGCCGGCAACTGGTTGGACCACCAGAACGCGAGCCCGTTCTTGCCGGTGGCCAGGCCGCTCTGATCAAGGGGGGCAGCCTCAGCTTCCACGACCTCAGAGGCCGAAGGTACAGCCTTGTTCTCACTGAGCTGCTTCAGGAAAGCCCACCACTCGGCGATGTCACCAGGCTCGAAGCCCAGCTTGCCGTCGGTCGTGTACAAGGTCTTGCCGTTCTGCCGGAGCCAGACTCCCAGCGAGGCTTCGTCTGTGCCGTAGGCGGCGGCACCATAGGTGCCCTTCGGCGACTTGGCGGTCAGTTCGGCGGAGATGCGCTCGAAGTCGTCCCAGGTCCAGGTCTTGTCGTCCGGGAGCTCAACCCCGGCAGCCTTGAAGACCGCCGGGTTGGCCAGGATGGTGGCGGCATTGATACCGGCGGCGATGCCCGTCAAGCCCTTCTCGCCCTTTCCTGCGTTGAGGGCCGCCTCGTCAAGCTTGGAGGTGTCGATTTTGTACTTGGAGAGGTCCAGCAGCGCACCGCGCGTTGAGTACTCGGTGATGTACTTCTCGTCCATCTGAATGATGTCCGGGGCATCGTTGGCGGCAACCTGGGTAGCCAGCTTGTCCCAGTAGCCGCTCCAGTCGCCGTATTCGGGCTTGATCTTGATGTTGGGATTCTCAGCCTCGAAGGCGGCGATGGCGGCCCGCGTTACCTGGGCCCGCTTGTCACTCCCCCACCAGGAGAAGCGCAGCTCGACGGGTCCACCGTCGCTCTGCGGGGTGCCTCCCCCGCCGCAGGCGCTGAGGGCTATGACGACGGCGGCTGCCGCGGCAATCACGCCCGCCTTGCGGTTGCGGCGCCGTGCGCCAGAGGGTGACACAGCTGCCGGGCTGTTGGTGCCAGCAGCGTCAGAGCGGGGAAAAAGCGGCACTGGGTACTCCGATCTTCGTTGATCTAGTGAGGACGAATTTGCGTGAGAAAGCGTTTTCTTGATCTTATGCTACAAGTTAGTGACTTGTATTACAAGAGGTTATTTGATGCCGGTGGTGGCGATGCCCTTGATGAGGAACCGCTGGCCGAAGAGGAACACCAGGAACACCGGCAGCAGCGACACGATGGACATCGCGAACAGCGATCCCCAGCTGGTGGCGGATTGGGAGTCGACGAAGGCGCGCAGTGCCACGGGGACGGTGAACATGTCCGGGTCCGTGAGGTAGATCAGGGCGCCGAAGAAGTCGTTCCAGGTCCAGATGAAGGTGAAGATCGTGGTGGTGGCCAGGGCCGGGACCATCAGCGGCAGGATGACCCGCAGGAAGATGCGGGGGTGGCCGGCGCCGTCGATGCGTGCGGCCTCGTCCAGGTCCTTGGGGATGCCGCGGATGAACTGGACCATGAGGAAGATGAAGAACGCGTCGGTGGCCAGGAGCTTGGGCACGATGAGCGGCCAGAAGGTGTTGACCCAGCCGATCTGTGAAAACAGGATGTACTGCGGCACGATCACGACGTGGAACGGCAGCATGATGGTCAGCAGCATGATGCCGAAGAACAGCTTCTTGCCGGTGAACTGCAGGCGGGCAAACGCGTACGCGGCCATCGAGCAGGAGATGAGGTTGCCCAGGATGGAGCCGATGACCACGATGGCCGAGTTGAGCATGTAGTGCCCGAACGGGTGCGTCAGCGCGGACCAGCCGTCGGTGTAGTTGCTCATTTCCAGGCTGTTCAGCCAGAGCCCGGGATCGCGGAAGATCAGGTCATTGGGCCGGAGCGAGGAGGCGATCATCCACAGCAGCGGGTAGATCATCAGGGCCCCGGCCAGGATCAGGATGGCGTGCTTGCCCAGCGCCTTGGTCCGCTGTTTCCGGCTGAAGGCCAGGGTCCCGCGTGATTCGCGGGCCTTTTTGGGCTTGCGGTGGTTCGTTGGCTTGCCGGAGCCGGCGGCGTTCTTGTCCGCGGCGGGCAGCGTCTGCAGGTCAGTCGTCATAGAAAACCCAATACTTGGAAGCGATGAAGTTGATGGCGGTGAACACACCGATGATGACCAGCAGGAACCAGGCCATCGCTGAGGCGTAGCCCATGTCGAACTGGCCGAAGCCCTTCTGGTACAGGTACAGGGTGAAGAACATCGTGGAGTCTGACGGGCCGCCGTTGCCGCCCGAGACGATGAACGCCTGCGTGAAGGACTGGAAGGATCCGATGATCTGGAGCACCAGGTTGAAGAATATGATGGGGCTGAGCATCGGCAGCGTGATCTTCCAGAACTGCTGAAGCGTGCTGGCGCCGTCCACCTTTGCGGCCTCGTAGTACATCACCGGGATCTGCCGGAGGCCGGCCAGGAAGATGATCATGGGGGCGCCGAACGTCCACACATGCAGCAGGATGATGGAGCTCAGTGCAGTGCTCGGATCGGAAATCCAGCCCGGGCCCTCGATGCCGAACATCGCAAGTGCCTGGTTGACCAGCCCGGTGGTGCCGAAGATCTGCTTCCACAAAATCGCGATGGCCACCGAACCGCCCAGCAGGGACGGCAGGTAGAACACGGAGCGGTAGAACGGCAGGCCCCGCAGGCCCTTGTCCAGCACCAGCGCGATCAGCAGGGCAACCGCGAGCTGCAGCGGCACACCCACGAAGACATAGGTGAACGTCACGCCCAGCGAGTTGTGCAGCCGGGCGTCACCGAGCATCCGGATGAAGTTATCCAGCCCGACCCATTCCGGCGGCTGCAGCAGGTTGTAGTCCGTGAAGGACAAATACAGCGACATCAGCATCGGACCGACGGTGATGGCCACCAGGCCCACCAGCCACGGCAGCAGGAAGATATACGCGGCCTTATTATCCCGGCCGTTGGCTTTCTTCTCCGCTGCCGTCATCGGCCCTTTGCGACCCTTGAGAGTGCTCAGTTCACTCATGGCGCTCATTGCCGCGACTCCGTTTCGCGCAGCAAGTCCGCGGCGGCCGGCACTCCTGCCGGGCACGGCAACTCGGTTCTGTCTCTAGCGGCCATGTGGCCTCCTTTGGTCATCGTGGCCCCCTACGTCTGGGATGATCGCACTGGGCGGTCGGTTTCCGCCGTCTTCCGCGGCGGCTGGGGTTCAGCCTCACGGATCCGGCGCCCGTCACCCGGGACGTTGAAAGCGGCTCCGTACCAAAGTAAACGCTTTCTTGACTCCTGTATAGCCTTTTGGGTACATTTCGAGAAAGCGTTTTCCGAAACGGATCCCCGACCGGCCAACCAACACCGGAACAGATCCGACGCGCCTTCCCGATCCTCATCAACCAAACAACAGGCAGGTCAGTGAGCACGGAATCCCGGCCGGTCCGGCCCAGCGCAATTGCAGGCTTTGAGAACTGGCCTGCCTACGTCCTGGACCGACCGCGCTTCCAGGCAGCCACCCCGTCCGCGCAGGAACTGTCGGACGCCCTGGGTGTCCCGGACGTTGTTCCGCCGGCGGACGTAACCGTCCGTTGGGAGGACACGCACGACGGCGTCACCACCTCCCAGCTGAGCTGGCAGTTGGGCTTCGGTCCCCCCACCACGGGCTGGCTTTTGCGCCCGGCCGGGAGTTCCGGCCCGCTGCCCGGCGTGCTGGCACTGCACTGCCACGGCGGAAACAAGTTCGGCGGGGCCGACCGGCTGGTCCGGCTTCCCGACATCCACCCGTCCGCGGCAGCGGCCCAGGGCGAAACTTACGGAGGGCGCGCTCTGGCCTCGGATGTTGCCCGCCGCGGCTTCGCCGTCCTGGCCCATGACACTTTCTCATGGGGCAGCCGACGCTTCGATCTGGCCACGCCGCCGTGGAGGACGGAAGCCGCAGTGGAGGCAAGGAGGTCGCAGTGGCGGGAGGCCGGCGTCGACCCCTCCGACGCTGAACTGTATAACGCCGGCGCGGGAATCCACGAGGACACCGTGGCCAAGGCCGCAGGCCTGCTGGGCACCAGCCTGGCGGGGATGGTGGCCCATGATGACCTTGCTGCCCTGGACATCCTTGCCGGCCTGCCCTTTGTGGACGCGGAGCGGCTGGGCTGCATCGGATTCTCCGGCGGCGGCGGCCGTGCCCTGGCCCTGGCGGTCCTCAGCCCGCAGATCCGGAACTACGTGATCACGTGCATGATGACAACGTTCCGGTCGCTGCTGCCTGCCTACCTCGACGCCCATTCCTGGCTGCTCCAGACCCCCGGGCTGTGGAAGCTGGGCGACTGGCCGGAACTGACCGGCAGATCCCTTGCCCAAGGATTCCTGGTGCAGTACGCGCTGGCCGATGAACTGTTCCCCGAAGAAGGAATGCGCCAGGCCCACCAGATCCTGGAATCCCGGCACGGGCGCGAAAGCTATACGGGCAGCTTCTGGCCCGGCGGCCATGTGTTTACTGCCGCGATGCAGCGTGAAGCAATCTGTTACCTGTCCAGGACCCTGCGCGCCGAAGGCTCCGCCCCGGACCACCCTTCCCCGACCCATCACCAATCCACCGAGGACCTCGATGATTCCGCAAAACGCTCCCACGGCACCCGCTAATCCTTCAGCGGCAGGCGGAAGCCCTGCTCCGGCAGCCCTCCCGCGGATCGCGCTCGTCGGTGTGCATGGCTTCGGCCAACGGCATCTGTCCAACCTGGCCCGGCTTGAAGCAGCCGGCGTCCTGGAGCTTGTGGCGGTGGCAGACCCGCATCCGCCGGAAGAGGGCACGCTGGGCGGCTCTGTCGCTGTCTTCGACTCCTTTGACCAGTTGCTGGCATCGGAATCGGCCCCCGACGTGATCATCCTGGCCACGCCCATTCAGACCCACGCGCCCCTGGCCCTGGTCGCCCTGGCTGCGGGAGCCGATGTGTACGTGGAAAAACCGCCGGTGGCCTCAATGGCGCAGTTCCAGGAGGTGCTGGCTGCGGCGGAAGCCGCGGGCCGCCGGGTGCAGGTGGGGTTCCAGAGCCTGGGATCCTTGGCCCTGCCCGCGATGCGCGCGTCCATCGAATCCGGCGAAATCGGAGACGTCCTGGGCTTGAGTGCAACCGGCATGTGGCTGCGGACCAAGGGCTACTTCAAGCGTTCCCGCTGGGCAGGCAAGCGCAGCCTTGACGGGACCGACGTGGTGGACGGTGTGGCGACCAACGCCCTGGCACATGCCGTGGCCACCGGGCTGCACATGGCCGGTGCGCACACCACTGCCGATGTGGCCTCCGTGGAGACAGATCTCTACCGTGCCCACAACACCCAGAGCGACGACACCTCCGTGATCCGGGTTCGCACTGCAGCCGGCCAGACCCTGCTGTGCGCGCTCACGCTCTGCGCCCCCGAACAGCAGCACCCTTCGGTGACGGTCCACGGCACCCGGGGAGATATCACCTTCTATTACACCCAAGACGAAGTCCTTACCACCACGCCGGCCGGCGAGCGCCGCGAAACGTTCGGGCGGATCGACCTGCTGGAGAACCTGCTTGCGGCCCGGACCGCCGGCGAACCACTGCTGTGCGCCTTGGCTGATACCGGCGCGTTCACCGCTGTTTTGGAGGCGATCCGCACGGCCCCGGAACCGCTGGCGATCAGCTCCGATCACATCACCTGGCATGGCGACGGCGACGACGCCCACCCTGTGGTCAACGGCATCCCTGAGCTGATCGCGCGTGCAGCCAAGGCGCAGGCCACTTTCGCCGAACTGAATGTCTCGTGGGCGCGGAGCCTGCCGCCCGTCCGGACGTTCGCAATCGACGGCAGGCCCGTCGCCGGGTACCAGGACGGCTGCCGGATCCGCGTCTCCTCCTCGCCCCGGCCCTACCTGCACCCCGTCCGTACGCTCGGCGGCACCGTGGTCACGGACCACCAGCCGCTGGATCATGTGTGGCATCTGGGCGCGGGGGTGGCCCTCCAGGACGTGGCCGGTTTCAACTTCTGGGGCGGCCGCACCTACACGCGGGAGGCGGGCGGGTACGTCTGGCGGCCGGACCACGGCAGCATCGTCAGTGCCGGTGATCGCGCCCCGGGCCAGCCATCCGGGGGCGAGCCATCCCAGGGTGTTCCATCCCCCGGCGACGGTGAGCTGGCCGAGTCCCTGGCCTGGAACGGGCCGGACGGCGCTCCTCTCCTGGCTGAGCAGCGGACCTGGACGTGGGCCGGCGTCGGACCTTCGCTCTGGCGCCTCACGCTGGACTTCGCCCTCTCCCCCGCCGGAAACCAGCCGGTGAGCCTCGGCAGCCCGGGTTCCAATGGCCGCGTGGGCGGCGGGTATGGGGGGTTCTTCTGGCGCCTCCCCGCATGTTCCGGAGCGAAAGTGTGGACCCCGGCCGGAGTTGGGGAAGCCGAGGTCCACGGGAGCGTCACCCCGTGGCTCGCCTGGTCGGGCAGCTTCACTGCAGGAACAGCCGACGGCGGCCACGGCCCCGGCAGCGCCGCGGACGTTCACACCGTTCCGGGTGCCGCCACGCTGGTATTCGTCGCCGCCGCGGGTTCGACCGAACCGTGGTTCGTCCGGGTGGAGGGATACCCGGGGGTGGGGCAGTCGCTGGCCTGGGATGAGCCGGTCATCGCCCACCCCGGTGCCCCGGTTCACCGCACCGTGACCGTATATATCGCCGACGGAATCCTTAGCACTGACGACATCCAGACACTGATCACATCACCGGGGGACAACTCATGAGCCAGACCACCACCGCCATGCCTACCACCGGCACACTGCGCACCGGCAAACGCACAGCGCCGGCGTCCGCTGCGGACCGCGCCATCAAGCGGGGCCGGGTCCTTGACATCCTCGACGCCGAAGGAAAGGACGCAGTGCTGCTGACCACCCACACGGCCCTGACCTGGTACCTGGACGGGAGCCGCGTGCACATCAGCCTGGCCGGGGACCCCATCGCCGCGCTGCTGGTGGACCGGGAGGGTGACCACCTGGTGACGTTCAACAACGAAGCCGGACGGATCGCCGCAGAGGAGCTCCCTGCCGGGGTCTCACTTCACTCCGTTCCCTGGTACGGGAACCTGCACGAGGCAGCGGCCGCCGTCGGGATTGCTTCCGGGGCGGGCGCGGGAACTCCGCTGGCCGAGTCCGCGGTGGCCGCGGCGCTGAGGGAGGCCCGCCAGCAACTGCTCCCCGGCGAGTCCGCCCGCTATGCCCAGCTCAGCGCGGAAATGGCCGGCATCATGACCGATGTGCTCTCCACCGCCCGGCCGGACACAACCGAATTCGAACTGGTCTCCGCACTGGCCGCCCGGGTGGTCGCCGTCGGCGCGGAACCCCTTGTGCTTCTGTGCAACGGCAGCTCCCGGAGCGGCTTCCGCCACCCGCTGGCCACCCACGCGCCCCTCGGCCGCCGCGCCATGGCCGTGATCTGCGCCCGCCGGGACGGCCTGGTTGCCAATCTCACCCGTTGGGTGAGGTTCGACGGCGGCACCCCGGAAGAGCTCGACGCCGAGGCCCGGATCGCCGCTGTTGAGGCGGACATTTTTGACGCCACTGTTCCCGGCGCACGGCTGGACCGGGTCTTCGAAGAGATCAAGGCAGCCTACGCGCGCCACGGATTCGGCGCGGAGCAGTGGGAGCAGCACCACCAGGGCGGACCGGCCGGCTATGCGGGACGGGATCCTCGCGTCACCGCGTCCGCCACGGACTCCGTCGTAACCAACCAGCCGTTCACCTGGAACCCGTCGGGACCCGGGGTGAAGATCGAGGACACGGTCCAGCTCACCGAGTCCGGCGTGAAAGTCCTGACGGTGGACGACCGCTGGCCCGGTACAACGGTCAACGGCCTGCTGCGGCCGGTCACCCTCCAGCTGTAGGCCGGATGCTCTCTCAGATCCTGCCGCGAAACGCCAAACGCTCTCTCAGTTTCCGCCGGAGTCCCGGCAGCAAGTGAGAGAGCGTTTTCGGCTAAAGCCGCATCAAGTGAGAGAGCGTCTAGGGGAGGCGCAGCTCGCCGTCCACGCGGCGCGGGATGCCCAGCGGGTTGCTGTCGTGCAGCGCCGGGTGCAGCACGGCTTCGGGAGCATCCTGGTAGGCAACGGGGCGCTGGAAGCGGCGGACCGCCGTCGCCCCCACCGAGGTGAACAGGGACGTTGTGGCCGGGTACGGGCCGCCGTGCTGCTGCGCCCAGTTCACTGCCACGCCGGTAGGCCAGCCGTCGAAGAGGACTCTGCCGGCCAGGCCGGAGAGCTGGTCCACGAGCTCAGCGACGTCCTCGCCCGGCTGGTGGTGGACGGTGGCGGTCAGGCTGCCAGGAACCTTGGCCAGGACAGCTGAGAGCTCTTCCTGGTCGGCGTATTCGATCAGCAGCGTGGTGGGCCCGAAACACTCCTCGAGCAGCTCGTCCGGGCGCTGCAGGACAGTGGCGGCGGATGTCGAGAACACCACGGGCGCAGCACCGTCGCGGCTTGCGTCCTGGTCCGCGGTGCCGCTGACGATCTGCACGCCAGGCAGCGAAGCCACGCTCCGCAGGCCTTCCGGGTAGGCATCGGAGATCCGGGTGGTGAGCATGGCCGCCGTCGGCGTGTCTTTACTGGCCTCGGCCAGCTCCGCGGCGAAACCGGTCCCGGCCGGGAGGAACACCAGGCCGGGCTTGGTGCAGAACTGGCCGGCGCCCATCGTAAACGAGGCTGCGAGCCCTGCCGCCAGCTGGCTGGACCGCTGGGCCAACGCCGCCGCGGTGAGGACCACCGGGTTCAGGCTGCCCAACTCGCCGTAAAACGGAATGGGGTCGGGCCGGGAGACTGCGAGGTCAAACAGCGCCCGTCCGCCCGGGATGGACCCGGTGAAGCCGACAGCCTTGATGGCCGGATCCTGCACCAGGGCTGTGCCCACCTCCCGGCCGACGACCAGCGCAAACAGCCCGTCCGGGGCCCCGGCGGAGCGCAGGGCCTCCGTAACGACTTCGGCGGTCCGCTCGGACAGCTTCAGGTGGCCCGAGTGCGCCTTGACGATCACCGGACAGCCCACTGCCAGGGCGGACGCCGTGTCTCCGCCCGCCACGGAAAACGCGAACGGGAAGTTGGAGGCCGAGAAAACGGCCACGGGACCGATGGGCCGCAGGATGCGGCGCAGGTCCGGCTTGGGCGGGGTGGCGGACGGGTCCGCATGATCAATGATTGCCTCCAGGTAGGAGCCCTCGGTGATCACGCGGGCGAAGAGCCGCAGCTGCCCGGACGTGCGGGCGACCTCGCCGGTCAGCCGCGCGGTGCCGAGACTGGTCTCCGCGTCGGCGATCTCCACCAGTTCGGTCACGTTGGCGTCCAGGGCGTCGGCGACGGCGGTGAGCCAGCCTGCGCGCTCGGCGTCAGGGGCCGCCCCCGCGATGGCGGCGGCCCGGGTGGCGGCAGCCGTGAGTTCTGAAAGGGAAAGAGTTGCAGTAGTCACTGGAGTTACCTGTTCATCGTCGGGAATCGTCGTCTTTGCGGTCATCGGTTTCGCGTGAAGCCCAGCTGCGGTCAGCCGCGGTGCTCAGCCCGGCGGGTTCTCCGTGAAGCGAAAACCCAGCCCCGGCTGGTCCGTAAGGGTCAGCCGGCTGTTGCTGAAGCGCACCGGTGAGGGACCTGCCAGGACGCCCAGCTGTTCGAAGGATGCATCTTCCACGTCCTCCACCAAGGTACTTTCGGCCAATGTGAGCGCCAGCTGCCCGGACAGCTCCGGCAGCAGATGGGGCATCACCCGGATGCTGTTGGTCCGGGCCAGCTCCACGATCCGGCGGAACGGCGTGATGCCGCCCACCCGGATGATATTGGGCTGGATGATGTCCACCGCTTCCGCGTCAATGAAATCGCGGAAACGGTAGACGGTGTGGAGGTTTTCTCCCAGGGCGATGGGCACGGGTGAATGCTTCCGCAGCCGGCGGTACGCCCAAAGATCGTCCGCGCGGAGAGGCTCTTCGATCCATTCCAGTCCGTACACCGCGAGCACGTCCAAGGCTTTGAGCGTGGTGGGAAGGTCCCACCGCTGGTTGGCATCAATCATCAGCTTGCGGTCCGGGCCAAGCACGGACCGAACGGCCGCCACCCGCTCGGCATCCTCGCGGACATCCGGCTTGCCTACCTTGATCTTGACCGCCCGGTGACCCGCAGCAACCCAGCGCTGGGTCTGGGCCACAAGTTCCTCCAGTGTGTAGTGAAGGTTCACCCCGGAGCCGTACACTTCGGCGGAGTCCTGCCGCTGGCCCAGCAGACCAGTCACGGATGAACTGGCCCGGCGGGCCTGCAGGTCCCAGAGGGCGAGGTCGACGCCGGCCATGGCGATGGTGGTCAGTCCCCCGCCGCCGGCCTCATGCAGCCGCTTCCACAACGTGTCCCACACGGTCTCGGGATTCGCGGGCAGCCCCGTGATGAACGGCGCGATGTCGTAGTCGAGCAGTGCTTTGACAGCCTGCGGGCCAATGGTGGGGGTCCAGGAGAATCCGTGGCCCGCGCCGCCGTCGTCCGTCCGGAGCTCCGTGACGATCACGTGGTTTTCCGGCGCATCCGCTCCCCAGCTGCGGCGCAGCGGCACTGTCAGGATGCGGCTGGTCAGACCCGTGATGACCGGTGCAGCCCGAACCGTTTCGACGGCGGGTGCACTCATCAGCGGGCGGCCAGCTCGTGGCCCTTGGCCAGGATGGCTTTCAGCTGGACCAGCTGGTCCTCGGAGGGATCCACCAGCGGCGGCCGGACCGGGCCGACAGGAAGTCCGCCAAGCCGCAGGCCCGCCTTGACCAGCGAGACGCCGAAGCCGGGCGTCTGGTCACGAAGCCTCACCAGCGGGGCGTAAAAGCCCTCCAGGAGGGCGTTGCGGCGGTCCTCGTCACCGGAAATGTAGGCGTCATAGTAGGCCGTGGCGATCTCCGGCGCCATGGCGAACGCAGCCGATGAGTAGAGCGGGATGCCCAGCCCACGGTAGGCGCCCTGCGTCAGTTCGGCGGTCAGCAGGCCGTTGAAGAATGCGAAGTCCTCGCGTCCGGTGCCCCGGACCGCGGACACGATTTCCTGGGCCAGGCCAACGTCGCCGAGCCCGTCCTTGAAGCCGATCACCTTGGGGTTGGCGGCGAGGCGGACCATGGACGCGGCAGTGAACTTGGCATTGCCGCGGTGGTAGACGATCACCGGGAGGCTGCTGGCGTCCGCCACTGCCTCGATGTAGGCCACCAGGCCGTCCGTGGGTCCGGTGACCAGGTACGGCGGGAGGACCAGAAGCGCGTCGGCACCGGCTTCCTCGGCCACCCGTGCGGCAGCAAGGGCATGGCCCAGGGGCCCGCCGGCCCCGGCAACCACGGGTACCTTCCCGGCCACAACCTCGACGGCGGCGCGCACCACGGTGGCTACCTCGTCGATGCTCAGGGCATGGAACTCGCCGGTCCCGCAGGCGGGAAACACGCCGCCTGGTCCGAAGGGGAGCCGGGAGCCGATGTGCTCCTTGAGGAGCTCCACATCAACGGCGCCTGCCGGCGTGAAGGGGGTGACCGGGAAAAACAGGACGCCGTCGAATTTCATGATGTCTCCTTGGATCCGGCTGTGACCAGCAGGGCAGTTGTCTCGTCGTTGAGGGTGGTGCTTGTCTTCAGTTCGGTCCGCCAGTTGCGCTTGGGTTCCCAGCCGAGCAGGTCCCGGGCCTTGGTCACGGCGAAGGCCGGGCTGGTGCCGGTCAGGCCGCCGGCCAGGGCACCGCTGCCCGGCAGGAAGCTGGGCAGCAGCCCGGCCAACGGCACGGTGGCGAGGGCATCTGCAGCTCCGACAAAGAAGGTTTCCCCGTTGGGAATGGAGTCCATCTTCTGGAGGAGCACGTCCAGGAAATCGGCGACATCGCGGGCGTCCACGTAGTTGAACAACGCCGGCGCGGACAGGGCAGGATCGGCGAGGCGTTCGGCCACGGTATGGCCCTGCTGAGTGGGCGCGCCGTCCCATTCCTCAGGCGAGATGACGTAGCACGGGCGGAAAGCAGCGTACCTGATCTTCTCCCCCTGCGCCGCGGCAAACATCTGCACTGTCTGTTCGGCGATCAGCTTGGAGAGCGCGTAGGCGTTCCAGGGCTTTGGCGTGGTGCGTTCATCCAGCGGGAAGCTGTCCGGCAACCAGCCGGCCGGCGATCCGTAACCCAGCACCGTGGGGCTGGATGCCGTGACGATCTTGCGGACCCCGAGCTCCGTGGCGGCGCTGATGACCGCGTAGGCGAGACGGGTGTTCGTGGCGAGGATGACGTCTTCCGGCGCGCTGAACGGAACGGCGATCGCGGCAAGGTGGATGACGGCGTCGGGCCGGGTTTCCCGCAGCAGGCGCATGGCCTCGCCCGGTGCCAGCAGATCGCCCGTTTCCTGCACGACGCCGGCCGGCAGCTGATCCGCCGGGATGGCGTCACGGTCCACCGAGATGACGTGGTGACCGGCCCCGGCGAGCCCGGCCACGACGCTGCGGCCCAGCCGGCCGGAGCCGCCGGTGACAAAAATCCTGCTCATATTGGTTTCCTTAGGGTTCAGAAGGGCCGCTGCCCCGGCGGCCGTTAGGCGCGGCGAAGGTCGACGCCGAGATCCAGGTCGTCGATGCGGACAGGTACGGAGGACTCCAGCGAGCGGTTGCCGGCGATGCCCACAGACACTGAGCGGAGGCCGTCCAGGTAGCCGGACGGCCGGCCCAGCGGGTCCTCGCCCGGGCCGTTGAAGAGGTCTGACAGGAGGAGTTTGTCGCCGCCGCCGTGGCTGCCTGCGCCGTTGACGATCGGCACCTCGTACGCCGGCTCCCAGTGGCGCTGGACCACCAGGCGCTCGCCGTTGCGGCGGATGGCGTCCTCTTCCTCGACGGGGGTGGCCGAGGGGTCCACCACGGTCTTTTTGTCGGTACTGCTGAGGACGGCGGCACGTTCCACCACTTCCAGTTCCGCCCGGCCTTCGGTGCCGTTGACGGCCACGCGGTAGCCCTCCCACGGGCTGTGCGCGTTCAGGGAGTAGCTCAGGCGCGGACCGTTCTGGTACTCGACCACGAGGGCAAGGTTGTCTTCGATGGTGATGCCGCCGGTGAAGACATCCTGGTCCCGGCGGTAGCCGTCGTGGTGCTCGTTGTCGAGGAAGAGGGCTTTGAGGCGCTCATCGTCACGGAGGTCCAGCGCAAACGGATCCTTGTCCCCGGTGGCGGGAGAGCCGCCGTCGGGCGTTCCCCGCTCGGGGCGGGGGCCCAGTCCGCGCTCGGCCGCGTTGTGGTCGCCGTAGAACTTCAGCCCGCCGGAGGCAAAAACGCGCTCCGGGACGTCGCTTAGCCACCAGTTGACGAGGTCGAAGTGGTGGGATGCCTTGTGGATCAGCAGGCCGCCGGAGTTCTTCTTCTCGCGGTGCCAGCGGCGGAAGTAGTCCGCGCCGTGGACTGTGTCCAGGACCCAGTTGAAGTCGATGGAGGTGACCTTGCCGATCACGCCGCTCTGGATGATTTCCTTCAGGGCGCTGTTGCGCGGTGAGTAGCGGTAGTTGAACGTGACCACCACGTTGCGGCCGGTTTCCGAGACGGCCTTGGTGATGCGGCGGCAGCCCTCGGCGTCGATGGTGAGGGGTTTTTCGACGACGACGTCCGCCCCCGCCTCCAGTGACTCCACGATGTAGTCGGCGTGGGTGTAGTCCGGAGTGGTGACGACAACGCGGTCGATCCTGTTGGCTTGGATGAAGGCGGTGAGATCGGCGGGGTCAAAGGAAGCTACCGGACCCGGGGCCCCCAGTTCCTGGATGAGTTTCTGGTAGTACTCGACCCTGCCGGGGTTAACGTCCGAGAACGCCACCAGTTCTGCGGTGTCAGCGTGGTCGCCGAAGATGGCGCGGATGTACATCTCGGAGCGTCCGCCGGTGCCGATCAAAGAAATGCGTGACCGGGTGCGTGCGCCCGGCCCCGGAGCGGCTTCGGCTTCGTCGCCGGTCTGCGGAGCGGGTGTGAAGGCAGCGGTAGCAGAACTCGATTCGGCTGTGTTGACCATGAGGGTCCCTTTCGAAGGCGTCAAGACTCGGCCGGGCTGCGGCCGCTGGTGGTGCTCTGGAATGGCTTGGAGCTTGGAGCTGGCAACTGCGGTGCTGCGGATGTGCAGAAGATTTCGCTCGGCTGTCGAGAAAGCGTTTTCTCGCAGCCGCTACATGATTTCTATCAATAGACCCGCTGTCCCGTCAAGCCTTATGCTATTTGGAAGAAAGCGTTTTCTAGCGACGGCCCGGATCACTTGCGGCGCTGCCCACAACGCGGCCCGCCGGGAAATGGAAACCGGTTTCTGAGAGCGCTGTATGCTTTCCCTCGGGCGCCGGGTGATTATGGGGCCCGGACTGACGAAAGGCGGGCCCATGGCCAGGAAATCTGCCACTGGCAGGATCGGCATTGCGGACGTTGCCCTGAAAGCGGGTGTCTCGCACGCCACGGTTTCGCGCGTGATGAACGGAAACTTCACCGTGGACCCGGAGATCGCGACACGGGTGCGGGCGGCCGCCGTCGAACTTAAGTACCAGCCCAACCCGGTCGGCCGGAGCCTCGCACTGGGAAAGACGGACACCATCGGCATTGTGGTGCCGGACCTTGCCAACCCCACGTTCCAGGCTATTCTGCGCGGGTTGAGCAGGGCTGCGGCCGAGGATGGTTACCGGGTCCTGATCGCCGATTCGTTCGAGGTCCCCAGCGAGGAATCAATCCTGGCCGGCGAGGCCCGCCGCCGATGCGATGGACTGGTGCTCTGCGCCCCGCGCATGACTGATGCCGAGCTCGAAGAAATCGCACCCTCGCTGCACCCGCTGGTCCTGATCAACCGGACGACGGCTGCTGCCGGGGTTCCCAGCCTCGTGGTCGACTACGGGCAGGGAGTGCAGGACCTCGCCGAGTACCTGACGGGCCTTGGCCATACGCGCCTGGCCTTCCTCGCTGGCCCTGCAGGCAGTGCCTCCAACCGGCTCCGGCTCGAGGGCCTGGAGGCGTTCAGGGCCAGGCATCCTGAGGTGGAGGTCAGCATGCTCGACGGCGGATCGGACTTCGATACCGGCCATGAGGCCGTGGACGCAGTCCTGGACAGCGGCGCCACCGGCATCCTGGCCTTCAACGACCTTGTTGCCATGGGCCTGATGAGCGGACTTCATGAACGGAGCGTGAACGTTCCCGGCGACATTTCCGTCACCGGCTTCGATGACATCCCCTTCGCCCGCTACACCACGCCCACCCTGACCACCGCCGCCGTGCCTATCTCCGAACTGGGCGGCCAGGCCTGGCACCAGCTGCGGGCGCTGATCCGCAAGGAAGAGATCGAAACGCCGGACACCCGATACCAGCCACGCCTGGAAATCAGGGCCAGCAGCGGCCCCTCCCCCGCGAACCTCGCCCCCGCTACATGACATCTCGACGGCGGGTCAGGCCTTCGCGTCAGGCCTGACACCGGCTTCCCGGTAGTAGCCCTCGATGTGGTCCGCCACCAGCCGGGCCGCGTGGCCGCCGTCGTGACTGGTGATGGCCGCCAGGATGCCCCGATGTTCCGCACGGAGCCGCGCAGCAGTGGCGTCCCAGTCCGGGAGGTTGCTGGTGAGCCGGCCGGCATAGTCCTGGATGGCTTCGCGCAGGGAGCCCATCATGGCGCTGACGACCGCGTTGCCGGCGGCATCCGCCAGGGCCAGGTGGAAGCGGACGTCCAGCGCCAGGAACTCCTCCGTCTCCGCGCAATTGTCCATCTGCTCCAGCAGCCGGGCCGCCTCGGCCAGCGCGGGCGATTCCGGGCGGGCCCGGGAAGCGGCCCAGGACTCCAGCAGTACGCGCGTCTCCACGATGTCCTTGACGGGCAGGTGCGAGGTGGCCACGTGCAGCCGGAGTGCTGAGCCCAGCGCCGCAGCCGGATCGGCGATGACAACGGTCCCCGCATCCGGCCCGGACCCCACCCCGGCCCGGAGCACACCCATGGCCTCCAGGACGCGGATGGCTTCGCGGACGGAGGTGCGGGAGACCTGAAGCTGCTCGGCGAGCGCGCGCTCGGCCGGAAGCCGGCCGCCCAGGGTGAGCTGACCGCTGGAGAACTGGCCCTCGATCCACTGCAGGACAAGCTGGTGGGTACGCATGGGTTCATCCTACTTGATGTGGTTGGACCACACGCCTAGACTGTGGTTGGACCACACTCCCGGCGGCTTTGTCTTCCGGGGGTCCCGACACCAGGACCACGAGACCTGCCCGGAGGCAGCAATGACGCAGACGATCGAACCCGGCAACCCCGAGGTGCCCACCCGGGCCGACGACACCGGCGCGGGGCACCACTCCGCCGCAGCCACCCCGGGCAGCGTTCCGGCCGCCCTCAAGCGCCGCGTTCCCAAGTACTCGGACCTGGCCCCGCTGATGCAGTTCAAGAAGCCGGAGTTCAGCCGCGCCGCCAGACTGCGGCGTGCCAGCACCATCTGGGATCTCCGGGATATGGCGAAGCGCCGAACGCCGCAGGCTCCGTTCGACTACACCGACGGCGCCGCCGAAGCCGAAATCACGCTCCGCCGGGCCCGCGAGGCCTTTCTGGACATCGAGTTCCGTCCCGGCATTCTGCGCGATGTGTCCCGCGTGGACCTGGGCACCGAGATCCTTGGCAAGCCGTCGCGACTCCCGGTCGGCATTGCACCCACCGGCTTCACGCGGATGATGCAGTCCGAGGGTGAATACGCCGGGTCCCAGGCCGCCGCGGCCGCCGGGATCCCGTACACCCTCTCCACCATGGGCACGGCCTCCATCGAGGATGTGGCCGCCGCGGCGCCGGACGGCCGGAACTGGTTCCAGCTCTACCTGTGGACGGACCGGGACCGTTCGCTGGAGCTGATCGAGCGTGCCGCCAAGGCCGGTAACGACACCCTCATGGTCACCGTGGACACCGCCGTCGCCGGCGCCCGGCTGCGCGACGTCCGGAACGGCATGACCATCCCCCCGGCGCTGACGATCAAGACCGTGCTGGACGCCTCCTACCGGCCGGCGTGGTGGTTCAACTTCCTCACCCATGAGCCGCTGACCTTCGCGTCGCTTTCCCGCTACACCGGAACCGTCGCGGACCTGATCAACTCGATGTTCGACCCCACCCTGACGTTCGATGACCTCGACTGGCTACGTGAGACCTGGAAGGGCAAGCTCGTGGTCAAGGGCATCCAGACCGTCGACGACGCCCGCCGCGTGGTGGACCACGGCGCCGACGGCGTTGTGCTCTCCAACCATGGCGGCCGCCAGCTGGACCGGGCCCCGATCCCGTTCCACCTGCTCCCGGACGTCTCGACGGCGCTCAGGGCGGACAACAGCGACGCGGCCGTCATCCTGGACACCGGCATCATGAGCGGCGCGGACATCATCGCCGCACTGGCCCTGGGCGCCGACTTCACGCTGATTGGCCGCGCCTACCTCTACGGGCTGATGGCCGGCGGAAGGGCCGGCGTGGACCGGGCCATCGAGATCCTGGAAAAGGACATGCTCCGCACCATGGCCCTGCTGGGCGTCAGCCGGATCTCCGAGCTGACGCCGGACCACGTGCGGATCCTCAAGAAGTAGCGACGGATCGCGGCTCCCGGTTCCGCGAGTGTGCAGTTCGCGGCAGTGTCCGTCGACGACATTGCCGCGAACTGCCAACTCGGCGCGCACCGGGTGCGGGAAGTCCTAGATGAGCCCCTGGGCGAGCATCGCGTCGGCCACCTTCACGAAGCCGCCGATGTTCGCGCCCAGCACGTAGTTCCCCGGGTCCCCGTACTCGTCGGCGGTGGCGGCGCAGCGGTCATGGATTCCAACCATGATCTCCGTGAGCCGTTCCTCGGTGTGCGCGAAGGACCAGGAGTCGCGGCTGGCGTTCTGCTGCATTTCCAGCGCGGACGTTGCCACGCCTCCCGCGTTGGCGGCCTTGCCCGGGCCGAACAGGATGCCCGCTTCCTGGAAGACCGCGACGGCGTCACGGGTCGAGGGCATGTTGGCGCCCTCACCCACCGCCAGCAGCCCGTGGCGGACCAGCCGGGCGGCGGCGGCGCCGTCGAGCTCGTTCTGCGTCGCGCACGGCAGCGCGACGGTCGCGTCAAGGTCCCAGACGGAGCCGCCGTCGACGTACGTGACGGCGGAACGCCGGGCTTCGTAGTCCTTGAGCCGACCGCGCTCGACCTCCTTGATCTGGCGCAGCAGGGCGACGTCGATCCCGGCCTCATCCACAATGTAGCCGGAGGAGTCGGAGCAGGCCACGACCGTGGCGCCGAGGGTCTGGGCCTTGGCAATCGCGTTGATCGCGACGTTGCCGGAGCCGGAGACCACCACGCGCTGCCCGTCGAAGGAGAGGCCGCGGGTCTTGAGCATTTCCTCGGCAAAGATCACGGTGCCGTAGCCGGTGGCTTCGGGACGCACCAGTGAGCCGCCCCAGGAGATGCCTTTGCCGGTGAGGACGCCGGATTCGTAGCGGTTGGTGATCCGCTTGTATTGTCCGAAGAGGTAGCCGATTTCGCGGCCGCCGACGCCGATGTCCCCGGCCGGGACGTCCGTGTACTCGCCGATGTGGCGGTACAGCTCGGTCATGAAGGACTGGCAGAAGCGCATGATCTCGGCGTCCGAGCGCCCGCGGGGGTCGAAGTCGGAGCCGCCCTTGCCGCCGCCGATCGGCATGCCGGTCAGGGCGTTCTTGAAGATCTGCTCGAAGCCGAGGAACTTAACGATGCCCAGGTTCACCGAGGGGTGGAACCGCAGGCCGCCCTTGAAGGGCCCGAGGGCCGAGTTGAACTCCACCCGGAAGCCCCGGTTGATCTGGAAGCGCCCGGCGTCGTCGACCCACGGGACCCGGAAGATGATCTGCCGTTCGGGCTCGCAGAGCCGTTCGAGGATGGCGCCTTCAAGGAACTCCGGGTGCCGGTCGTGCACCGGGCCGAGGCTTTCGAAGACCTCGGTGACGGCCTGGTGGAACTCCCCTTCGCCGGGATTCCGTGCCAGCACCGTGTCCCTTATGGCTTCAAGCCGTGCGTCCATTGCAACTCCTCAAACTTCAGCGCCCCTCGTCGGGCGCGACAAAACAAGCCTTTCCATGGTTGCACCGGGCCGGAAGCGATATCCATTCGGGCGCCGGTAATTGCCCCGTGTGACAGGAATGGGGTGACGGGGAACACAAACGGGACGGTTACTTCTTACGGCCGAACTTCGGCAGATTGGCCAGGAGGTCGGCGGCCTTGGTGGCGGCCCGGCCGACGGTACGGCCGATCTGCTGGGGCATTTTGTCCTCGCCTGCCGTGCCGACCGGGAGAACGACGGCGGGACTCAGCGGGCTGCCCGCGGCCCGTCCGGCGAGCGCCGCGGCGGGCTGTGGGGCAGGTTCGGGCGCGGAGGTGGCGGCCTCGGCCAGGGTGTCCGGGACGGTCTGGAGCCGGTGGTCCGGCGTCCGGGCCGGTGACGGCGCAGCTGACATCGCCGGCGCCGCAGCGGAAGCGCCGACGTCGAATGTCTCCAGCCAACTGGCGATCCCGGCCAGCGGCTTGGGATTGAGCGTGTAGTAGCGCTTCTGGCCCTGGGCGCGCATGCTCACCAGGTCCGCTTCGCGGAGTACCTTGAGATGCTTGGAAATGGTGGGCTGGCTGGCCTCGAGCTCCTGGACCAGCTCCCCCACTGCTTTGTCCCCCTTGCGGAGGGACACCAGAATGTCACGCCGGGTTGCCTCAGCAATGACGGCAAATACGTCGTCTGTCACCATGCCCTCCACACTAGCGACATATACGCCGGATGGCATCCACCAATTGCCGCCGCCGCTGGTACCCGCCGGGCATTGCCCCGCACCGGGGGCGGTGCTAGAACGGACACACCGCCTGCCCGGCAGGTGAGGCCGCAGCCCACCGACCCAGAGGAGTGGACGACCATGGGGGACTTCTTCCGGAAGCAGCTGTTCAACATCATCGCTGCGGTGTTCCTGGCCCTGTTCGTGATCGTCTGGGGCAACGTCCTGATTCAGGTCTGGGTGTTCGTCCCGGAGATACCGGGCACCCCGCCCCAGCTGAACGGCGCCGTCGTCTGCGCCGCAGGGGCGCTGTCCACCTCGCTGAGTTCGCTGACCGCCTCCGCCCTCGGTTTCACCATCGCCGAAGTGCGCCGGGAGGAGCAACGCAGCGGGGAGGCCGCGGGGAAGGCCCAGGCCGGTGTCTTCGACGCCGGGGGGATCACCACCAAGCTCTCCGGCCGGGTCATCACGGCATTGATGGTGTACCTCGCGATCGGGCTGCTGGTGCTTGGTGTGTGGCTGGTGAAGGGCACCGCCTCTTCCGACCTGATCGGGGCGTTCTCGCTCTCGCTGCTGGGCTGGATCATCGGCGCCGCCGGGGTGGTGTTCCAGACCGAGAAGCCCAGCCCCGAACCGTCCGCAGCGGGTTAACCGCAGCAGCGGGCTAGTCGAACCAGGGGTCCAGTCCGTAGAGCGGAAAGACTTCCTTGCGGGTGGCCATCACTGTCCGGTCCACTTCGTCGTTCGGATCGAAGCCGACTTCCCAGGAGCGCCACCAGAGGTCGACGTCGTCGCCCATCATTTCCGGTGCGTCCACCCCGTATTTTGACCCGTAGGTGTCCTTCACATAGCTTCGCCAGTCCTCCGGGACGGGTGTGCGGAGCGGGACAGGGCGCCCCGCGGCGATCGCGATCAGGTGACTCCACGACCTCGGCACCACGGTGACGACGTTGTAGCCCCCGCCGCCCGTGGAGATCCAGCGGTTGTCGCAGTACCGGGCCGCGAGATTGCCGATGGCGGTGGCGGCCTCCCGCTGGCCGTCGACGCTGATGTTGAGGTGCGTCAGCGGATCCAGCCGGTGGGAGTCGCAGCCGTGCTGGCTCACGATGACCTCCGGCTCGAATGCCCCCACGAGCTGCGGCACGACGGCGTGGAAGGCCCGGAGCCAGCCGCCGTCCCCGGTCCCGGCCGGCAGGGCCACGTTCACGGCGCTGCCCTGCGCGTTGGGCCCGCCGATCTCGTTGGCGTACCCGGTGCCCGGGAACAGGGTCAGCCCCGTCTCGTGCAGGGAAATGGTCAGCACGCGCGGATCGTCCCAGAAGATGCTCTGGGTTCCGTCGCCGTGATGGGCGTCGATGTCGATATACACCACGCGCTGCACACCGCCGTCGAGCAGCCGCTGGATGGCGAGGGCCGCGTCGTTGTAGATACAGAAACCGCTCGCGCGTTCTCGGGCCGCGTGGTGCATGCCCCCGCCGAAGTTCACGGCCCGGACGGCGGTGCCGTCCAGGATGGCGGCGGCGGCCAGGAGGGAGCCGCCGGCCAGCCGGGCACTGGCCTCGTGCATGCCGGCGAAAGCCGGGTCATCCTCGGTACCGAGCCCGCGCTCCAGGTCCGGGGTCCCCGGATCCGCGCTCACCCGCCGCACGGCGGCGACGAAGTCCGGGCTGTGGACCGTGCACAGCTCCGCGTCGCTGGCGACGTCCGGGGCCGAGACAGTAACGTGGTCCAGATCCAGCAGGCCGAGGCTTCCCGCCAGCCTGGCGGTGAGTTCCATCCGCTCCGGGGCCATCGGGTGGCCGTGGCCAAAGTTGTAGGCGGTCATGGCAGGGTCCCACACAACCGTCGTCGGCAGTGCGGCCTGTGTGAGCCCCGGCAGGTATGTCATCAATCACAGGCTACCCGAGCGCGGAACCCCGCTCCCCGGTCATTGCGCGGG
Organism: Arthrobacter sp. YAF17; assembly: GCF_052113365.1. Lineage (NCBI taxonomy): Bacteria > Bacillati > Actinomycetota > Actinomycetes > Micrococcales > Micrococcaceae > Arthrobacter > Arthrobacter sp. YAF17. Next base: position 70,666 of record NZ_JBFRDB010000016.1, read on the forward strand.
GTTTAGTGGTTTACTACTGATGGAAACAGTTTCTAGCAAGGAAATGTCACACATGACGCAAAGCCAGTCGAGGTCCAAGAGCCCGGCCAGCTGGCACCCCGGCATTCCGGAGCGGGAGGGCCTGTGGATCTTCACAAGCCTTCGCGACTTCATCGACAACATCGCCAATACCTCCCCTGCCCGGCTGGCACTGACCGCGTTCGGCATGGTGATCCTGGTGTTCACCGCTTTGTTGTCCCTGCCGGTGTCCTCAGCCGCGGGTGAGTTCACCCCGCTGTACCAGTCCCTGTTCACCGCGGTTTCGGCGGTCTGCGTCACGGGCCTGACCGTGGTGTCCACGGCCGTGCACTGGTCCTTCTTCGGCCAACTCGTCATCCTGGTCGGCATTTTCGTGGGCGGCCTGGGCACCCTGACGCTGGCCTCGCTGCTGGCCCTCATGGTGAGCAAGAAGCTGGGTGTGCGCGGCAAGCTGATCGCACAGGAAGCCATGAACGCCGGCCGGCTCGGCGAAGTGGGCACCCTGCTGCGGATCGTCATTGTGACGTCCGTGGTCATCGAGGCAGCGCTGGCTCTGGCGCTGATCCCGCGGTTCCTGCTGCTGGGCGAAAGCTTCGGCCAGGCTGTCTGGCACGGGGTGTTCTACTCGATTTCCGCGTTCAACAACGCCGGCTTCACGCCGCACTCGGACGGCATCGTGCCCTACGAGACCGACTTGTGGATCCTGGTCCCGCTGATGCTGGGCGTCTTCCTGGGCAGCCTGGGGTTCCCGGTGGTGATGGTGCTGCAGCAGAACGGTCTGAACTGGAAGAAGTGGAACCTGCACACCAAGCTGACCATCCAGGTCTCGCTGATCCTGCTCGTGGGCGGGACCGTGCTGTGGGGGCTGATGGAGTGGGAAAACGTGCGGACCATCGGCGAAATGACCGTGGCGGACAAGGTCATTCATTCACTCTTCGCGTCCGTGATGACCCGGTCCGGCGGCTTCAACCTGGTGGACCAGAACCAGATGGACTCCACCACCATGCTCCTGACCGACGCCCTGATGTTCGCCGGCGGCGGTTCGGCCTCGACGGCGGGCGGCATCAAGGTCACCACCATCGCGGTGATGTTCCTGGCTATCGCGGCCGAGGCCCGCGGCGACTCCGATGTGAAGGTCTACGGGCGCACCATCCCCGAAGGCACCATGCGGGTCGCCATCTCGGTCATCGTCGCCGGCGCCACGCTCGTCGCAGTGTCGGCCATGCTGCTGCTCCACATCAGCGGCGCGTCCCTGGACCGGGTGCTGTTTGAAACGATTTCCGCCTTCGCCACGGTCGGCCTCAGCACGAACCTGAGTGCCGAGCTGCCGCCGTCGGGCGTTTACGTCCTGAGCGCCCTGATGTTCGCCGGGCGCGTCGGCACCGTCACCCTCGCCGCCGCCCTGGCCCTGCGCCAGCGCAGCCAGCTGTACCACTACCCGGAAGAGAGACCCATCATTGGCTAGTTCCTCAGGCGCAGTCAACCGCCCAGCCCACAACGCCCCCGTGCTGGTGATCGGGCTGGGCCGCTTCGGCGCGTCCACCGCAGAGCAGTTGGTCAAACAGGGCCGTGAGGTGCTCGCGATCGAAAGGGACCGGAGCCTGGTCCAGAAGTGGTCCAGCGTCCTGACCCACGTGGTGGAGGCCGACGCCACCAACATCGATGCCCTCCGCCAGCTCGGCGCGCAGGAGTTCAGCTCCGCCGTCGTCGGTGTGGGCACCTCGATCGAGTCCTCGGTGCTGATCACGGTGAACCTTGTGGACCTCGGCATCGAGCACCTCTGGGTCAAGGCGATCACGCCCTCGCACGGCAAGATCCTGACCCGGATCGGCGCCAACCATGTGATCTACCCGGAGGCCGACGCCGGCGTCCGCGCCGCGCACCTGGTCTCCGGCCGGATGCTGGACTTCATCGAGTTCGACGACGACTTCGCGATCGTGAAGATGTATCCGCCCCGTGAAACCGTGGGCTTCACGCTGGACGAGTCCAAGGTCCGGTCCAAGTACGGCGTCACGATCGTGGGCGTCAAGTCCCCGGGCGAGGACTTCACCTACGCCCGGCCGGAAACGAAGGTGTCCTCGCGGGACATGCTCATCGTTTCCGGGCACGTCGACCTGCTGGAGAGGTTCGCCGCCCGGCCGTAGCGCCGGTGGCGGCGGCCGTTACTAGGCGCTTCCGGGGGCGGTGGCGTCCGGGTCCGGGCCGGGGGCCAGGTTCCTCGTGGCCGGCCCCTGGATAACCGTGCCGTCAGTGCTGAAACGGGAGCCGTGGCAGGGGCAGTCCCAGGTCACGTCCGCCGGATTGAATTCGACGGTGCAGCCAAGGTGCGTGCAGATGGCCGAGACCGCCTGGACGTCCCCCGCGGGACTGACGTACACGGCAGTCTTAGCCCCTTTGACGTCCACCACTTTCCCCGCGCCCGGAGCTATCTCTCCCGGAGCTACTTCCGCCGGGGCAGCGCCGGCCGGGGGCATCCGCTCCGCCGGTCGCGACGGCGCCGCACGCAATGCTTCACCGCTCCTGGTGCTGTCAAAAACCGCGGCCCACGGGTTAGCGGTCCCGCACAGCGTGTCCCGGAGGATCAAGGCAGCGGCCGTGCCGTTGGTGAGGCCCCATTTGCGGAGGCCGGTGATCACGTGGACATGCCGGAATTCCGGAGCCATGAGGCCCACGTAGGGCAGCCCATCGGCCGGCATGGCGTCCTGGGTGGACCAGCGGAAGGCGATCTCCCCTGCGTCCAGGCGGTCGCGGGCAAAGGCCGCGAGCCGACCGTACCGCTCGGCGGAGTCAACGCTTTCGGCAGCCGGGTGTCCTTCACCGCCGGCCAGCACGTAGCTGGTGCCCTCGACCTCGACGGTCAGGATGGAGCGCATCGGTTCATCGACGCTGACGAAGGTTGCATCCAGCGGGGGAACTGCGCTGCGTCCGGCGACGAGATACGAGCGGTGCGCGTAGCATCGCCCGGCGAAGTGTCCGTTGTCCCCGAAAGGCATGTTCGTTGCCACAATGATGTCCCGCGCCCGGACTGATCCCCGCTCCGTGTCCACCACGGCCGGAGAGCCGTCCCGGAAACCCGTAGCAGGCGACTCCTCAAAGACGAAGCTGCCATCCCCGTCCACTGCCCGGGCCAGTCCCTGCACGTACCTGAGCGCGTGGATCTGGGCCTGCCCGTCGAAACGGACGGCGCCCCTGACCGCGAACGGCAGCGGCACGTCATCCGTGAAGGATGCCGGCAGCCCGAGCCGTCCCGCCAGCGCCGCTTCCTCCCGGACCAGTGCAAGCGCGGACACGGATTCGGCGTAGGTGTAATTGGCCACCCGCCGGAAGCCGCAGTCGATCCCTTCCGCCGCCACGACGTCCGCAATGTGTTCAATGGCTGCCTCGTTGGCCTGCCCGTAGGTGGCGGCGGTGCCGACGCCGTGGCGGGCCGCAAGGTCCGTGTAGGCAAGCCGGTGCAGTGAGGTGACCTTGCCCGTCGTGTTTCCCGTGACGCCGGTACCCACCCGCGCCGCCTCCAGCACGGCCACCGTCCGGCCCGCCCGTTTCAGGGCCAGGGCGGCAGTCAGGCCCGCGATGCCGCCGCCGATCACGGCAACATCCACGCCCAGGGATGCGGCAGCGTCCTCGTCCAGGGACGCGTAGGTGGCGGCTCCTCCGGTGGCAGTCCAGAGGGAAAGGAGTCGTCCTGCCGGCTGTTCCTTCACGGTCCCGACCTCCACACACTAGGTTTCCTCCGCCGTCGGGCGCGTTCTTCCCGGCGTCGCTGGCTTTAGCTACCGCAGGATCAGGGACCGGCGGTCTTCGCCGCCTTCGCGGCGGCCTTGGCGGCCTGCTTGCTGGCGCGCACCTTGCTCAGCGACTCCGGATCCACAATGTCGGCGACGGACAGGAAGGCGTTCTCCTGCCCGTAGTGGCCGGCGGCCTCGCGCCAGCCTTCGGCTTGGAGTCCACACTGCTTTCCCAGCAGCGCCAGGAAGATCTTCGCCTTTTGTTCGCCGAATCCCGGCAGCGCCTTGAGCCGGCGCAGCACTTCCTGCCCGTCGGGGTCGCCCTGTGTCCAGATGGCAGCGGCGTCACCGTTCCAGTCGCCGTGCACCGTCTCGGCGAGGGCCTGGACGCGGCCGGCCATTGATCCGGGGAACCGGTGGACGGCCGGGCGTTCTTTGAACATCTCGACGAACGCCTGCGGATCGTAGCCGGCGATCGCTGCGGGGTCCATGGATCCGATGCGCGTCCGGATCTTTTCAGGACCGGCAAAGGCCGACTCCATGGTCACCTGCTGGTCAAGCAGCATGCCGGTGAGCAGGGCGAACGCGTCGTCGCCGAGTAGTTTGTCCGCCGCGGGATCCCCTGTGATGTGCAGTTCCATGGGTCCCATCCTGCCATCCGGTCCGGTCTGCGTCATGCCTTCGCCCGGGTTGGGCTAGCCGAGCTGCCTGGTGATCTCCGCGGCCCTCGCTGCGGCGGCGCTGGCGCCGCCGGCAATGATCGCGGGGAGGCCGCGCTCATCAAAGGTGGCGATGGCGCGTTCAGTGGTGCCGTTGGGGCTGGTGACGGCCTTACGCAACGCCGTCGGATCAGCGCCCGGCTCAGCCAGCATGAAGCCGGCTCCGGCGACGGTTTCACGCGCAATCAGCAGGGACAGGTCACGGTCGAGTCCCAGTTCGACGCCGGCGTCGGCCATGGCTTCGGCCAGGTAGAACGCGTACGCCGGGCCGGAGCCGCTGATCGCGGACAGTGCGTCGACCTGGTGCTCGGGGATTTCGACGACGGTGCCCGCGGCAGCGAGGACGTCCTTGGCCAGCTGGAGCTGCGCGGCGGAGCAGTGGGTCCCCGGGGACACGGACACGACGCCGCGGCCCAGCTTCGCGGGGGTGTTCGGCATGGTCCGGATCACCGGCTGGCCGGCCGGCAGCGCGGCTTCCAGCTGCTCCAGCGACACAGCTGCGGCGACGCTGATGACGATCGCGTCCGGTGCCAGCGAATCGCCGATCTCACGTGCCAGATCCGCTATGCCCACGGGCTTGACGCCCAGGATCACGACGCCGGCGCCGGTGGCCGCCTGTTTGTTGTTCTCCGGCTCTTCCTCGCCGGCGATCGCCGTGATGCCGTGATGCCGTTTGGCGAGTTCGTCGGCGCGTTCTGCGCGGCGGACCGTGGCGACGATGTCCGCCGGGTCGGCGCCGCCCGCGATCAGGCCGCCCATAATGGCCTCGTTCATTGATCCACAGCCCAGGAATGCGATTCGGTTGCTCATCCCCCCATCATTGCAGTCCGCCCCGATTCACAGCCAGCTCACATCCTTGGGTCAGGGTCTTCACAAACTCCGTGGCTAACGTAGTAGTTACCTCATTGAGGGTGCGAGTGATGCGGCAGGCATGCGGATGTCTGCCCGGCACCGGTGGTCTGCAGCGGGTTTCCCCCCATTTTCCCGCAGCGGACGGCCGGTGCCTTCGTCGTTAAACGGCCGGTCCCGGCCCGAGGGCCCGCAGGCGGGCTTCCAGGAAATTCCGGTCGGCAGTATTTCGGACCAGCTCCAGCGCGGCGCGGTACGCCGCGCCGGCCTCAGCCCGGCGGCCCAGCCGGACCAGCAAATCGGCACGCACGGCGTGGAACAGGCTGTAGCTGTCGAGCCCGAGCGCGTCGACGAGGAGCAGGGCAGGTTCGGGACCCTCGACCTCGGCAAGCGCCACCGCCCGGTTGAGGGCCACGACGGGTCCGGGCGCGGCGTCGGTGAGCTGGTCATAGAGCCAGAGGATCCGCCGCCAGTCTGTTGCTGCGGCGTCGTTCGCGTCGCTGTGGACGGCGTTGATCGCGGCCTGCAGCTGGTACGGTCCCGGCTGGTTCCGCCGCAGGCATTGACGCACCAGTTCCTGCCCTTCGGCGATCAGGGTCCGGTCCCACAGCCGCCGGTCCTGGTCGGCCAGGAGGACCACGCCGCCGCCGGCTTCCCGCGCGGCGCGTCGTGATTCGGTCAGCAGCATCAGGGCCAGCAGTCCGTTGGCTTCGGGTTCGTCCGGCATCAGCGCGACGAGCAGGCGGCCCAGCCGGACCGCTTCGCGGCAGAGGTCCTCGCGGATCGGCGGGCCGCCGGAGCTGGAACTGTAGCCCTCGTTGAAGATGAGGTACACCACGGCCAGCACCGGTTGCAGCCGTCCCGGAAGTTCCGCCCCGCGCGGCACTTTGTACGGGATCCTGGCATCCCGGATCTTGGCTTTGGCCCGGACAAGGCGCTGGGCCATGGTGGATTCCGGCACCAGGAAGGCATGGGCGATTTCCGCCGTCGTGAGTCCGCCCAGCAGCCGCAGGGTCAGTGCCACCTGGACGTTTGTGGCCAGGGCCGGGTGGCAGCAGGTGAATATCAGCCGCAGCCTGTCGTCGTCCACCGTGCCCTCCCTTGTGAGTTCAGTGATCACGATTTCCTCGGGTGTCGGCACTGCCGGCGAGCGGGCCGCCTGCAGCTGCGCGGCGTTGCGCTGTTTGTCCCCGCGTCCGGCTTCCCGGCGCAGCCGGTCGACGGCCCGGTTCCGGGCCGTGGTGATGATCCAGCCTGCCGGGCTTGGCGGGATGCCCGATGACGGCCAGTGCCGGACGGCGAGCGTGAAGGCATCCTGGACGGCGTCCTCGGCGGCATCGATGTCCCCGAGGACACGGGTCAGGACTGCCACCGCCCGCCCGTATTCCTGCCGGAAGACACGGGCGATGTCCGTCTCCGGTGTCCCGCCGGGTTCCGGCGTCGGTACTCGTGGCATGGTTGCGCGAACCGTTCCCGGGTGCCTAGTGCTGGACGGGTCGCACTTCGATGGGGAGGGTGGTGGCGCGGGCAAGCTTGCCGGCCCAGCCGAGGGCGGCGTCGAGGTCGGATGCTTCGATGACGGTGAATCCTCCGAGGTGCTCCTTCGCCTCGGCGAAGGGACCGTCTGTGATGAGCACCTCGGTGCCTTGCTGCCGCACGACAGTGGAGGACCCTGCAGGGTGCAGGCCGGCCGCGAACACCCAGGCACCGGCGGTCTTCATTTCGCGGTTCAGGGCCTCGAGGTCCCGCATGATGGGCTCCAGGAATTCCGGGGCCGGTGCGGGGCCGACGGGCTGGTAAACGCTGAGCAGGTACTGTGCCATGGTGGTGTCCTCCTTGACGATTGGGCCGGCTCCGTACCGGCCTCTCACCTTCTAGACGAACGGCGGGCGTCCGGATCGACACGCCACCCGGGGCGACCCGGCAGCCGGGGGCCTTTTACCGGGTGTCGGCCGGTGCGGCCTGGGTTGGTTCCGCCTCGTCTCCGTCGGGCGACTGCAGCACAGGGGGGTGGCCGGTCCCGGTCACGTGGGGCGCGGGCCCCAGCGGCCCTTCGAAGACCAGCTGGTCCAGCCGGCGGAGGATCAGTCCCTCGCGGAGCGCCCAGGGGCAGATCTCCATGCTGGGGAACTCGAACATTTCGAGGGCGGCCTCGGCCACGAGAGCGCCGGCGAGCAGTTGGGGAGCGCGGGCTTCGGAGACCCCCGGCAGGTTGAGCCGGTCCTCCACCTCCATGGCCGAGATGCGCTGCGCCCAGAGACCCAGATCCGTCGAGAACAGTTCCCTTTTGACGTAGGGGCCGGCGGCGCTGGGCGCGGCCCCTGCGATGCGGGCCAGCGAGCGGAAGGTCTTGGAGGTGCCTGCCACGTGGTTCGCCTTGCCCAGCTTCTCAAAGTCACGGACGACCGGCTTGAGCGTGGTCCGGATGTAGCGGCGGAGTTCCTTGACGCTCTTGGCCGACGGCGGGTCTTCCTGGAGCCAGTCCCGGGTGAGCCGGCTCGCCCCGAGCGGTACTGACGTCGCCAGTTCGGGGAGTTCGTCCTCGCCGTAGGCCATTTCGAAGGAGCCGCCGCCGATGTCCAGGTTCAGGATGGGACCGGCGCCCCACCCGTACCAGCGGCGGACGGCGAAGAACGTCATGGAGGCCTCTTCGCTGCCGGTCAGTTCCTGGAGCGTCACAGTGGTCTCATGCTTGACCCGGGCCAGCACGGCAGGACCGTTGGTGGCCTCGCGGATCGCGGAGGTACAAAACGCCAGCAGGTCCTCGGCTTTGTGCTTGGCCGCGAATTCCCACGCTTCGAGGACGAACTCGATCAGCTCGTGCTGGCCGTCGTCGTTGATGCTGCCGTCGCTCTCGAGGAACTGCACGAGGGACAGCGGGCGTTTGTGCGAGGCGAACGGCACAGGGCGCGCGCCGGGATGGGCGTCCACGAGCAGCAGGTGGACAGTGTTTGATCCGATATCAAGGACGCCAAGACGCATAGTGCCATTATTCCCCCGGGGACGCGGCCCGCCTAACGGGGCCGCGTACGGAGGACCCGGTTAGGCCTGGCCGTCCTGGGAGGCATCATCCGGCTCCTCGGCGGGCTTGAAGTCGCGGCGGATGTTCGCCACGCCTTCCGGATCGATCTCGAAGCCGAAGGCGGCACCGGGATTGATGACCATGCCGAGATCGTCGCCGAGGTTGCCGAGGATCGCGGCGCCCTGGGTGCCGAGCACGTTGGGCGCGGCTTCCAGGTACTGCTCGGCGACGCGGCTCGGGTGGGAGAACACGGCCAGGACGGGATTCCCGGAGGAGTTGGCCAGCACCAGCGGCTCGACCTGGGCATCGGCCCCCTCGAGTGCATCGGAGCTGACGATGTAGACCTCGTTGTTGAGGAACGCGAGGATGACGTCAACGGGGTTGGCGTCCGGCTGCTCCCCCACGGCAAGCTTCTCTTCGAGGTCGTTCAGGGGCTGGAGGTCCAAGTGGGCGGGCTGTTCAGTCATGTCTCTACTCGATCACGTTGCGCCCGGGTCCGCAAACGCGAAATCGCCGGAAACCCGCGAAGTCGCCGGAAGCTTCCGGCGATCCTACTTCTTGGCGGCAGCCTTGCGGGCCGGGGCCTTGCGGGCCGTCGTCGTGCGCTTGACCGGACCCTTGGCGCGCTTCTCGGCGAGGAGTTCGACGGCCTGTTCCCGGGTCAGCTCCTCCAGCGCGGTGGAGCGCGGCACGGTGATGTTGGTGACGCCGTCGGTGATGTACGGGCCGAACCGGCCTTCCTTCACCACGATGTTCTTCTCCGAGACCGGGTCGGGGCCGAATTCCGCCAGCGGCGGGACGGCGGCGCGGGCGCCGCGCTGCTTCGGCTGGGAGTAGATCTCCAGCGCCTGCTCGAGCGTGATCGTGAAGATTTCCTCTTCCGAGCCGATGGACCGCGAGTCCGTGCCCTTCTTCAGGTACGGGCCGAAGCGGCCGTTCTGCACCGTGATCGGATTGCCCTCGGCGTCCTGGCCGAGCACCCGGGGCAGGCTCATGAGCTGCAGGGCCTCGTCCAGGGTGATGGTGTCCACGGCCATCGATGCGAACAGGGACCCGGTGCGGGGCTTGGCCTTCACGGGCTTCTTCGGCGGTTTGGGCTTGCCGTTCTTGTAGTACTCCACCGGCTGGCTGGCGAGCTGTTCCTCGGTCATCTCCGGGATAATTTCGGTGACGTAGGCGCCGTAGCGGCCGTTCTTGGCGACGACGGTGTGTCCGGTGTGCGGGTCCGCGCCGAGCACGCGCTCTTCGGGCGCGGCAGTTTCCATCAGCTCAATGGCTTTGGCCGCGGTGAGCTCGTCCGGGGCCAGGTCCTCGGGGACGTTGGCGCGGGCGGCCTCCACCACCTCGCCGGTCTTCGGATCGACGGTCGGGATGGAGCTCTCCAGGTACGGGCCGAACTTCCCGACCCGCAGCGTGATGCCGTCGGTGATGGGAATCGAGTTGATTTCGCGGGCGTCGATCTCGCCGAGGTTGTTGACGATGCTCAGCAGCCCGGGATTGGAATCCTCGCCGAAGTAGAAGTGCTTCAGCCAGGCGGGCCCGGCCGCCTGGCCGTTGGCGATCTTGTCCAGGTCCGCTTCCATGTCGGCCGTGAACTCGTAGTCCACGTAATCATGGAAGTGCTGTTCCAGCAGCCGGATCACGGAGAATGCGATCCAGCTCGGGACGAGCGCCGAACCCTGCTTCCGGACGTAGCCCCGGTCCTGGATGGTGGAGATGGTGGACGCGTAGGTGGACGGGCGTCCGATGCCCTTCTTTTCCAGCTCGGCGGTCAGTGACGCTTCCGTGAAGCGCGGCGGCGGGGAGGTCTCGTGCCCGACGGCGACAATTTCCGACGCGGTGAGTGCGTCGTCCTTGGCCACGTTGGGCAGCCGGCGTGCTTCTTCGGAGTCCTCATCCCCGCGGCTTTCGTCCTTGCCTTCTTCGTAGGCGGCGAGGAAGCCGGGGAACGTGATGACGGTGCCGGAGGCCGAGAATTCGGCGTCGCGGCGGTCGGTAGCAATAGCGCCGAGGCGGATGGTGGCGGTGGAGCCCTTGGCATCGGCCATCTGCGAGGCGACGGTGCGCTTCCAGATCAGTTCGTAGAGGCGGAACTCGTCGCCGGAGAGCTGCTTGGCCACCTGGGCCGGCGTGCGGAAGGAGTCACCGGCGGGACGGATGGCCTCGTGGGCCTCCTGCGCGTTGGCTGCCTTGCCGCTGTAGACGCGCGGGGACGCGGGGACGTACTCCGGGCCGTACAGCTCGGAGGCCTGGCGCCGCGCGGCCGTGACGGCCTCGTTGCTCAGCGCGGAGGAGTCCGTACGCATATAGGTGATGTAGCCGTTTTCGTACAGTCGCTGGGCCACCTGCATGGTGCTCTTCGAGGAGAAGCGCAGCTTGCGGCCAGCCTCCTGCTGCAGCGTCGAGGTGGTGAACGGCGCGGCCGGGCGGCGGGTGTACGGCTTGGTGTCGACGGAGCGGACGCGGAAATCGGCGTCCTGCAGGCCGGCGGCAAGCGAGGTGGCGAGTTCCTCGTTGAGGTGCACAGCGTTGCGGGAGGTCAGCTCGCCGTTGTCGTTGAAGTCGCGGCCGCTGGCGACCTTGGCGCCGTCGACCATGGCCAGCTTCGCTTTGAAGGAGCCGGACCCGGCGCCGAACTGGCCCGTCAGGTCCCAGTAGGAGGCCGCTTTGAAGGCCATCCGCTCACGTTCGCGGTCCACCACCATGCGGGTCACAACGGACTGCACGCGCCCGGCCGAGAGGCCGCGGGCCACCTTGCGCCACAGCACCGGGGAGATCTCGTAGCCGTAGAGGCGGTCCAGCACGCGGCGGGTTTCCTGCGCGTCCACCAGGTCCTGGTCGACGTCGCGCAGGTTGTCCATGGCGCGGTGGATGGCTTCCTTGGTGATTTCACCGAAGGTCATCCGGTAGACCGGCACCTTGGGCTTGAGCACTTCCAGCAGGTGCCACGCGATGGCCTCGCCCTCGCGGTCCCCATCGGTTGCGAGATAGACAGCGTCGGCGTCTTTGAGCTGGGCCTTGAGTTCGGCGACCTTCTTCTTCTTGTCCGGGGACACCACGTAGTACGGCTTGAAGTCGTTATCAATGTCGACGGCGAACTTGCCCACCGAGGTCTTCTTCAGATCCGCCGGCAGCTCCGAAGGCTGCGGAAGGTCGCGGATGTGACCAATGGAGGCCTCAACAATGAAGCCCTCGCCGAGGTACTTGGCGATGGTCTTGCTCTTGGCGGGAGACTCCACAATCACGAGTTTCTTACCGGTTTTGGCCTTGCTTGGCACGGTGCTCCTACAGAAAAAGGTTTCTCGGGCAGATGCGCCCATACCCGCCTAGTTCACCATATTTTGCCGATTCCCGCGCATCCAGCCTGTAATCACGGGCCTCCGGACAAGGCTCCCGGACGTAATGTGCCCTGCGCCTCTCCCCCATCTGCCGGGCGCGGCCACCGCAGCCGGGACGGCCTCAGGCGGGGGTACCGGACGGGCCGGCCAGAGCCCTCCCGCGGTCATCCGGGATCATCGACCACATGGTCGCCATCCGCTCTGCACCTTCGGGGACGTGGTCCGGGTCCTCCAGCTCGTAGTCCCGGAGCAGGTCGAAGAGCCGGCTGTTCAGCTCGGCCCGCTGCGCCGGGGTCAGGTAGAGCAGGCTGCTGGCAAGCACCACGGAGGAGGGGCCGTCCCCGGCTTCGCCGCGCTGGCGCCGCTCGTCCCGGGTCTTGGCGTAGGCGTTGACGCGCCGGCGGTAGGCGTCCAGTTCCAGGTCCAGCACCGCGAACTCGGGGCTCGCGACACCTCCGCCCGATTTAATCGTGAAGTCGGTGCCGGCGGCTTTCCAGCGGCGTTCCCGGGCATCGCCGGCCGTGGCGGCCGGCACCACGATGCCCCACTTCTGCAGCGCGCGCAGGTGATAACTCATGGCGCTCGGCGTGAGGCCGGTCTGCGCGGCGAGTTCGGTGGCGGTCCGGCTCACCTGGGTTGAATACAGTTCGGAGATGACTTCCAGCCGGGCAGCATGGGCCAACGCCCGGATCGCCTTCGGGTCGGTGATCTCCACGTTCTTTTCCGGGCGCTGCCGGCGCTTGGTGGCCGGAGGGACCGGCGCCTCCGCCATTGGGGTTTCTGCATTCACACCACCAGTCTACCGAGCACCGCCAAACTATGAAAGAAGTGCTTGACACTAAGTTCCGGCGGGGAGTACCTTGCGATTATGAAACATACACTTCATAATCTGCCCGGCGGTTCCGTAGCCCCGCAGCCCCTTTGGCGCAACCGCGACTTCGTTCTTGCCAGCAGTGCCCGCTTCATCGCCACGGCGGGCATGGGCGCCGTCATCATCAGCGTTATGCTGCACCTGCAGAACATCGCCGCCGCCGGCCAGACCGCCGTGGCCGGGCCTTGGCTCGTCGCGGCCTATCTGCTCTGTTCCGCGCTCCCGCTGGTGCTGCTGGCCCCCTGGGCCGGTCGGCTGGCCGACACGCGGGATTCCAGGACGCTCGCGACGGCGTCCTCCGTGGTCAGCGCCGCGGCGGTCGCCGGCATGGGGCTGGGGATGCAGTATCTGGACAACTACCTTCCGGTGCTGTTCGCCATGACGTTCCTCCTCGACACCGCCCAGGCGGTGGCCGGGCCGACCTGGCAGGCCCTGCTGCCCCGGATCGTGGGCGAGGAACGCACCCCGCGCGCTCTGGGCACCATGCAGGCAACCATCATGATCGCGGGCATGGTGGGGCCGGCCGCGGGCGGGCTCCTCAGCGGCTGGGGCGGATCCGGCCTCGTGTTTGCCGCCGCCTGCGCCTGCTACCTCGCGATGGCCCTGGGCGCCCTGCTGATCCGGACCCGCCGCGGGACCGCCGCCGAACGGGCCGGCAGGGACAAGCCCGCCCTGCTGGATGGCCTGCGCCTGATCCGCCGCGACGGCCTGGTCTGGGCCTTGGTCCTCGGCGCGCTGTTCTTCATCACCGTCGGCGAGGCGACCAACGTCCTTGAGGTGTTCCTTGCCCGCGACGAACTCGGCGCCTCCGAGACGCAGTACGGGCTGCTGGCCGCGTCATTCGGCCTCGGGATGGCTTCCGGCGCGGCACTTGCCAGCCGGATCAAGACCCCGCCGGCCCGCCTTCGCGCACTGCTGGCCTCGATGGCCCTGACCTCGGCCTTCCTGGGAATCATGGCCCTGGTGCCGAGCGTCGAACTGCTGTTCGTGGCCTACACGGCCATGGGGGCCGCCTGCGGGGTGCTGAACGCGTGCTTTGGGGCGATTGCCATCCTCCGGATCCCGGAAAGCGGACGCGGCCAGGCCATGGCGATCATCGGCGGCTTGACCCGGGCCGTCTCCATCGGGGCGCTCGCGCTGGGCGGGCTGCTTGGCGCCCTGCTCCCCATCCGGGTGAGCTTCCTGGTCACCGGAGTGGGCGGGGTCCTGGTGGCCCTCGCCGTGACCATATATGTCCTGCCGCGCTACGGCAGCGACGGAGCAGTTGTCCCCGCCGACGACGACGCCGACGATGCCGCGCCCGGCGCCGCGGTACGCCCGGCCGCTCCCGCCGGGTCAGGCGGGCAGCAGGAAGCCGTCGCGGACCAGGTTGCCCACCTCGGCGAGGAGGCCGGCGTGGAAGGCCTCCCCGTCCCAGCCCTCTCCCCCGCCCAGCAGCGCCTCGAGGGCGCCGATGATCTGCCCGGCGGACAGGTCGCCGTCGCACGCTGAGACGAAGCCCGCCAGTTCGGTGCTCAGCAGGTTGGTGCGGCGCAGGCCGGCTCCCTGGCGCAGCAGGATGACGCCGGGGTGCTCGGCTCCGGGGCGCTGGTGCCGCTCCTCGGTCACGTCCCCGGCCACGAGCAGGTGCGCGGCCGCCAGATCGTGGGCGGCCAGCCAGTCGGCGCGCTCCACGGCGGCGCCGAGATGCGGGCCGACGGGCTGCTCGATCGGATAGGTGATTTCCTCGAAGCGCTTCAGCACCGGGGCGCCCGCTGCGGGCCGCCGCAGCCAGATCATCCCGAAGCCGATGGTCTCGACACTGCGTGAGGCGAAATCGTCCAGGTACGCGGCGTACGAGTCCTGGTAGAGCCGCCGGTCCCGCGCCTCGGAGGCGTCCTGCAGCCACGTCTCGGCGTACTGCTCCGGGCTGACCTGCTCACGCTGGATCAACCAGACATCCGCGTCCGGACTGGCCCAGGTTTGCGGCCGTTCCGCCCAGGCGGCGCCCGCCGGGATCTCCCAGTTGCCCAGAAGCTGGGCTGTTCCGCCTGGGGTGAGGACCGAGGGAAGGGCCCGGACCAGCGAGGCGACGATATCATCGCCCGGCAAGCCGCCGTCGCGGTAGGTGAACTGGTTCGCGGCGGCCTCGCCCACGCTGCGCGGCGTGATCACGAAGGGCGGGTTGGAGACCACCAGCTCGAACTCCTCGCCCGCCACCGGATCGAGCAGGGAGCCCTGCCGCAGGCTGACCCGGGCTTCCAGATCGGCGGGGTCCAGGTGCAGCTGGCCGGCATTGAGCAGCAGGTTGAAGCGGGTGAACGCGAGGGCGCGGTCCGAGATGTCGGTGGCGGTGACGTGCTCGGCGTGATGCAGGAGGTGGAACGTCTGGATGCCGCAGCCGGTGCCGAGGTCCAGGGCACGGGCCACATGCCGGCGGGCGGTGACCTGCACCAGGGTGGTGGAGGCCTGCCCGATCCCGAGCACGTGGTCGTGGCGCAGCACGCCCGGGCGCTGGTGGGCCGCCAGGTCACTGGCCACCCAGAGCTCGGCCCCGCCGCTCCCGTCGGCGTTCTCCCCCTCGGTGCCGTCCCCCTCGGCGCCGTCCCCCTGGGTGCCGTCCCCCTCGGCGCCGTCCCCCTCGGYGCCGTCCCCCGGGGCCTCCTCCCAGCCGTACGGCCGAAGGTCCACCTTCGCCTGGACCCGGCCCTCCGCCGCCGGCTCCACGAGGCCCAGTTCCAGCAGGCCCTCCGTGCGGACGCCGGGCAGTGCGGCGTCGAGTGTTGCGGCCGGCTGCGGTTCGGCCAGCAGCCAGAAACGGACGACGGCGGCGAGCGCCGCCGTCGTCTCCAGCCGATGCCGCGCAGGTCCGTGGCCAGGGAGCCGAGCAGGCCKGGGAGGTCGCTGCGGGGCGCGTCGGGGGTGTTGCCGGCCGTGAAATGCGTTGAGGGAGTCACCGGACAAGTTTAGTCCCGGCGCAGGCCGGCCCCCGGCGGCCGGGGGGTCGGGCTCCGGCCCTACAGATGCTTCGCGGCGTAGATCCGCAGCGGGCTCGAGCTCCGGCCCTAGAGATGCTTCGCGGCATAGACCCGCAGGGCGTCCCGGACGAAGGCTGCCCCGGCTTCGCCGCCGTAGTTTGCGGCGAAGCGCGGATCGGCAACGTACATCTCGCCGAGCCCCGTGACATAGCCCTTCACGTCGCCGCCGCTCCCCGTCGCGGAGGCAGACGCCGGCGTGCCGGGAATTCCGGTCAGCCATTCAACATGCCGCCGGGCCAGCTCCTGGGCCTCGGCACTGTCCGCCGCGATTCCCGACTCGGCGGCCGCGGTCCAGTCGCTGCCCAGCTGCCGGGAACGCAGTTTCCAGGCTTCCTTCCCGGCGGGGTCCATCCCCCGCCACCAGGCGTCGCTGTCCGCGTACGCTTCCTTGCCCCAGCGTTGTTCCACCTCGTCCCTGTACTGGGTGTGGTCGAAGCCGTCGAACATTTTCTCCGCCATGATCTCTCCTCCAACTTTCAGTGCTTCAATCGTCTGCCGGACCGACGCAATTTGCCGCGCCAGCCGGTCCTGTTCCTGCCGCAGCCAGTCCAGGTGGCGGCCCAGTGCCTGTTCGGCGTCGGGCTCGTGAGCGAGGACCTCCGCGATGGCCGGCAGCCCGAGCCCGAGGTCCCGCAGGAGCAGGATGCGCTGCAGCCGCACCAGCGAAGCCTGGTCGTAGAACCGGTAGCCGTTGGCTCCGGTCCGGCTCGGTTTGAGCAGCCCAACGTCGTCATAGTGGCGCAGTGTCCGGCTCGTGGTGCCGGCGCTTCGGGCGATCTGTTGCACGGACCACTCCACTTGGCACCCTCCTTCCGCTCCGCGCCAGCCGCTTCCGGGCCGGTCATCTGATGCTAGATGTTGACGCTACGTCAAGGTCAAGACCCGTGGTCAAGGCCCGTGCGGGGCGGTCGGTCCGGACCCCTACGGCCTGCAGTAGCATGGGCGGTATGCATACGCAGCAGCGATTTATCAGCCCTCGGCCGCTTTCCGGCCGCACGGGCTTCTTGTCGCGCGCATAACTGCAGCCGCCGGGGTCCGTCCGGTGCAGCGGCTGAGGGTGAAGCTTCCCCCTTCCCGCACACAAGACCAAGGACCCCTCATGAAGAATTATCTGACCCCCGCCGAGCTTCAATCCGCGCTGGCGCTCCGCGATTTGTCCGATCCCGCCCAAGGCCCCCACGCGATGTCACTGCTGCTGGCAGACGTCACAGTGGCGCTGGAACGCCTCTGGGGCATCGGGGCGGAAACACACCGGATCAGCCCCCTTGTCGCAACCGCCGATAACTACGACCGCCTGGGCTACTCCCCCGACGACGTCACCCGCGATTCGCGCTACTCCCGCCATGTCAGCCCCACGGTGATGCTGCGGAGCCACACCTCGGCGGGCGTTCCGGCGCTGCTGGACGCGCTGCGCCAGGACATGGGCCGCTACGACCGGCTGCACGCACTGCCCGGCCTGGTGTACCGGCGGGACTCGATCGACCGCACGCATGTCGGAGCCCCGCACCAGGTGGATTTGTGGCGAGTTAAGGCGCGCGGCCTGTTGGGCCCGGCCGCGCTGCACGAGATGATGGGCGCCGTCGTGGAGGCGGTCCTTCCCGCTGCGCTGCACCCGGACCTGGAATGGCGCGCAACCCCGGCAACCCACAGCTACACGGACACGGGCAGGCAGCTCGACGTGCTCGTCACCCAGCCGGACGGCACGCGGGAATGGCTGGAACTGGCTGAATGCGGCCTCGTCGCCGCGCAGGTTCTCCGCGGCTCCGGGCTGGATCCGCGCCGCTGGGCCGGCCTCGCCATGGGACTGGGGCTGGACCGCGCCTTGATGCTGCGCAAGGGCATCCGGGACATCCGGCTGCTTCGCTCGGAGAATCCCGATGTCCAGGCCCAGCTGCTGGATCTGAGCCCCTACCGGCCGGTGTCGGTGCTGCCGGAAGTCAGGCGTGACCTGTCCCTGGTGCTCGGCTCCGCGGCGGAGGCCGACGTCGAGCTGCTGGGAGACCGTGCGCGGACGGCCCTCGGGGCGGAGGCCGAGGTGCTGGCCGCACTGGAGATTCGGGCCGTCACCCCGGCGTCGGAGCTACCGCCCGCCGCCGTCGAGCGGCTCCGGCTCGCTCCGGAGCAGGTGAACGTGCTGCTGCGGATGGTGCTGCAGCCGCTCGACCGGACGCTGACCGATGAGGAGGCCAACCTCATCCGGGATCGCGTATACCTTGCCCTGCACCGGGGCCGCGTGATGGAGCTCATCAGCGGGTAGGGCGCGGGGCGCGGTCCGGGGCGGGCGCGGTCCGGGGGCGCCAGCAACAGCGGTAAGTTTGAGGAATGTTCTTCCGCAACACCAGCCCCCTCCGCGCCCGTGCCGTCCGGCAGCGCGCACTTGGCGCTGCGGCGGGCGCCGCCGTCGTCCTGGCCGCCGCCGCGTGCTCCCCTGCCGTTTCAATCGAGTCAGCCGATGTGCCGGCGTGGAAGGCGACCGCGCTTCCGCCGTCCAGCGGCATAGTGGTCGAAGAGGCGGGAAAGATCCTCAACCGGGACCCGATCGTCAAGACGGCAACAGGGATCCGGCCCGGCACCTACGTCCTGACCATCACCTGCGACGGCGGCGGCAAGGCTTTCTTCGACGTCTCCCTTGACGGCACCCGGTTGAGCGAGGCCGGAGCGGCCTGCAACGGAAGCCGCGAGACGGCACGCATCAAGGTTCCGGCGGCCGGGACGCTCCAGATCAGCACCTCGAGTGTTGATGCCCCCCTCATCTACGCCTACCAGTTGGTGCCCGCGGCTTAGCAGCCGGGCCCGCCCCGGACACGCCTCTGTGACTTGCGCCCCCGGCCCCGGCCGTTAGGCTCGGTGCATGTCTGCTACTGGGGGTATGCACCTGACGCGCCGGTCGCGCCAAGCAGCCGTGGTGCTGGCGGTGGCCGCCGTCGCCGCGGGGCTGGCCGGGTGTGAATACGCGGACGACGGCGAACCGCCGGCTGCCGCTTCCAGCGCTCCCAGCCGGTCATATCCGGCGAGGGCGCTGCCGACCCGGGATCCGGCAGTCGTTGCCGCCGAATCCCGCAACCTGTTGGAACTCGGGGCCGTCCTCGACGGCTCATCGGCGGACTACCTGTTCGGCGGATCGAGCGGGATCGGCACCAACAGCGGGGGGTTCTCGACGTCAGGCCCCGTTCGACAGGCCGGCCAGTACAAGGTCACGGCGGCCTGCGTGGGCGTACCGGACGCGCATTTGTCCGTCACCCAGGGGGCCCGGGAGGGCGGCACCCTCCTGGAGCTCAACCTCGACTGCGGCAGCGCGGCGGAAGCGCTGGTGGACCTGGTACCCGGGTCCGTCTCGGCGCACCTCATACACTACGGCCGAGGCGCTCCGGTGCCCGCAACCGGGGCCGTCGCGGGGATCCGGATCGGCTTCAACGGCCCCGGGCAGTAGGCGCCGGACCCGAACTGCCGGAGGGCCCTTGGACTCTGGTGCCCGGCCCCGTGGAGGGCTAACGTCAGGCTATGCCCACAGTTCCGGCGTCGGGCGTGCCCCGGACCCGCACGGCATCCGCCGTGAGGATCCTCTTTGTGCTGCTGCTGGCGCTGTCCGGCTGTGCCTACGAATATGACGACGGGTCAGCCAGCGGGACGGCGCCCGCCTCCGCCCCCGCTTTCACCGATCCGGCGCTGCCGCGGGATCCCACCGTGAACCAGCCCGTCTCCGGCGCAGAGCTGGACGCGTGGGTGGCGCAGGTGCTGCCCGAATCCGAGGGGCAGGTTTTGCACACCAACTACGGCATCTTGGAAGCCGAAGAGGAGCGGGAGGAGACCACGGCGAGCCTGCCCGAGGGCAGCTACGCCCTGACCTTGGCCTGCCGGAGTCCGCGCCGGGTTTCGTTCAGCGTCAGTCTTGACGACACGGAACTGGTGGACCTGAACCTGCGTTGCGGAAATTCGCGGGTCAACGTCGTCTATTTGCCCGCGGACGTTATCCTCCACATCAAGGTGGAAGCAAAGAGCGGGGCCAACTTCGCCTACCGCGTGAGCCGGATCTGAGGTTTTACGGCGCAACCAGCGGTCCCGGCAGCGGCCGGGACGCAGGTTTCCAACCGCGGGATCTGGGCCGCGGGGTCTAGGCCGCGGGATCTAGGCCGCGCAGCCGTCCGGGCAGCGGAGCGTCTCCGGGCTGGCGGCGCAGTCCGGGCAGTACAGAGTAAGCGTGCGGCAGGACGCGTTGGAGCAGTTCTCAAACTTGCTGGTGGGCGCCGAACAGCGGACGCATTCGCCGATGGTCTTCGCGTCCTCGCTGAATTCCACGTGCATGCGCTTGTCGAACACGTAGAGGGACCCCTCCCAGAGGCCCTGGTCTTTGAAGGTTTCGCCGTAGCGGACAATCCCGCCGTCGAGCTGGTAGACCTCCTTGAAACCGCGGTTCACCATGAGGCTGGACAGCACCTCGCAGCGGATGCCGCCGGTGCAGTAGGTGACCACCGGCTTGTCCTTGAGCGCGTCGTATTTGCCCGAGTCGAGTTCCCTGATGAAGTCGTGGGTGGTGGCCACGTCCGGGACGATCGCGTCCTTGAATTTGCCGATCTGGGCTTCGAAGCCGTTGCGGCCGTCAAAGAAGACAACCTCCTCACCGGACTCCTTCCGCGCTTCCACGAGCTGGTGCAGTTCCGCGGGCTGTAGGTGCGTCCCGCCGCCGACGACGCCGCTGGCATCGACCTTGAGCTCTCCCGGGGCCCCGAAGGACACAATCTCGTCGCGGACCTTGACGCTCARCCGGGGGAAGTCCGCGGCCCCGCCGTCGGACCATTTCACGTCGATGCCGTGGAAGCCCTTGTACTCCCGCGTCGTCTTCACGTACTGCTTGACCGCGTTCAATTCGCCGCCGACCGTCGCGTTGATGCCGTCCTTGGAGATGATGATGCGGCCGGTCAGGCCGAGTTTCTCGCAGAGGGCGCGCTGCCAGAGCCGGATGGCATCCGGATCCGCGAGAGGGGTAAAGCCGTAAAAGAGCACAATTCTGTTCAGAGCCACGTTTTAAGGGTACTGGGTGGACCAAAGCAGGGCTGCCGGCCCCGGCAGCGCCCGTTCCGGCGGAGCGGTCCGGTCACAATTGCGTAAGCAGTGACTGTTCCCTGACCCGGCCCCTGTTGCTTGTGGCGGGGCTGGAATACGCTCATCTCATGAGTCTTGAGGCCATGGTTGAAGACACTACCCATCTGCTGGAAATCTGGGTCACCGGCTGGGCCGGCTGCCGGGGATATGAGACACGCAGGGAGGGCCGGTTCCCTGCGGCCTTCCGGGCGGACACCACTCATGAATGGGAATATTTCGCCCACAACCCCTCCGATGCTGAGTTCGCCGCGCTGGCCGCCACCACCGCTGAAGTACCTGCCCGTATCCTCACGATCCTCACGAACGACGTCGCGCGGTACACCTTCCTCGCCCAGCAGCACGGGCTCAATGTCACCTCGGCCTCGCAAACCATGATGATCGTGGACATGGAGACCCAGGACGCCGAGGATCCCTGGCTTCCGGATGATGATCTCCGGTGGGTGCCGTCGCGGACTGACGGCGTCCACCATGCCACGGTCTACGCCGGGGACGAGGTGGCAGCAAGCGGGCAGGTGTTTGTGGTGGACCACACCGCGATCTTCGACAAGATCGTCACAGAGCCGGGATACAAACGCCGGGGCCTGGGCAGCTTCATCATGCGGGCACTCGCCGCCCAGGCTTTCGAGCACGACGTCGAAACCGGGCTGCTGCTCGCTTCCCTGGACGGGCAGAAGCTGTATTCGCACCTGGGCTGGACCGCGGTCTGCCATGTGCTGATGCTCTCCGCCTCGGACGAGGGCGCGGACCTGTCCGTGGGCTGAGGCTCCGGGCCCTGCGGCCTCTTCCACCCGGACGATTTGAGGCCGGGTGAAAGAATGTACGAGTGAACCCACATGAGTCCCTGATTCCGTTGCTGGGCCGCGGCCCGGACCCGGAGCAGCTCCGTCATGTGCGCACCATCCCCGCCCGCCAGGCCGTGCACGCACCGTGGCCCGAGTGGGCGCACGCCGACCTCGTGAACGCCTACGGTTCGCTCGGCATCCACGAGCCCTACCGCCACCAGATCCAGGCCGCCGAACTCGCCCACGCCGGCGAACACGTGGTGATCGCCACCGGCACCGCCTCCGGAAAATCGCTGGCATACCAGCTGCCGGCGCTGGACGCGGTCCATCGGTCCGAGCTGCGCGTCCTCGCCGATCCGGGCAAGATCCACGACGACGGCGCCGTCACGCTATACCTGTCCCCCACGAAGGCCCTGGCGGCGGACCAGCTGGCCGCCATCCGGGCGCTGCAGCTCCCCACCGTCCGGGCCGAGACCTACGACGGCGACACCGACCCCGCGTCCCGCCGGTGGATCCGGGACCACGCGAACTTCATCCTGGCCAACCCGGACATGCTGCACTTCGGGATCCTGCCCAACCACGCCTGGTGGGCCCGGTTCTTCCGCCGGCTGCGCTACGTGATCGTGGACGAGGCCCACAGCTACCGCGGCGTCTTCGGATCCCATGTGGCCAACCTGATGCGCAGGCTGCGGCGCATCTGCGCCTACTACAGCCCGGACGGGTCCGGGCCGGTATTCATCGCAGCTTCTGCCACGGCGTCCGAGCCGGGGACCTCCTTCGGCCGGCTCATCGGCGCTCCGGTGAATGCCGTGTCCGAGGACTCCTCGCCGCACGGCGCCACCACGGTCGCGTTCTGGGAGCCAGCCCTGACCGAGCTCCGGGGCGAGAACGGCGCCAAGGAACGGCGCACGGCCGTGGCTGAAACCGCGGACCTTCTGGCCAATCTGGTGTCCTCGCGGGTGCGGACCATTGCCTTCATCAAATCCCGGCGCGGCGCCGAGACCATCTCCAGCATCACCAAGCGCCTCCTCGACGAGGTGGACCCCAGCCTGCCGCAGCGGGTGGCTGCCTACCGCTCCGGCTACCTGCCCGAGGAACGCCGGGCCCTGGAGAAATCGCTGCGCTCCGGCGAGCTGCTGGGCGTCTCCAGCACGTCAGCCTTGGAGCTCGGCATCGATATTTCCGGCCTCGACGCGGTGCTGGTAGCCGGCTGGCCGGGTACCCGCGCGTCGTTGTTCCAGCAGATCGGCCGGGCCGGCCGGGCCGGGCAGGATGCAATCGCCGCGTTCGTAGCAAGCGACGACCCGCTGGACACGTATCTGGTGAACCACCCCGAGGCGATCTTCGACGTCTCGGTGGAGGCCACTGTCTTTGATCCCTCCAACCCTTATGTGCTGGGCCCGCATCTGTGTGCCGCCGCCGCGGAACTGCCGCTGGGAAACGCCGAGCTGGAACTGTTCGGCGCCACGTCCGAAAAATTGCTGGACCAGCTGGTGGCCCAGGGCTACCTGCGCCGGCGCCCCGCCGGATGGTTCTGGACCCACCCGCAAAGCGCCGCGGGCATGGTGAACCTGAGGGCCGACGGCGGCGGGCCGGTGAGCATTGTGGATGCCGACACCGGGTCACTGCTCGGGACCATGGATTCCCCGCAGACGCACTACCAGGCCCACACCGGCGCCATCTACGTCCACCAGGGCGAGAGCTATGTGGTGGAAGACCTGAACGAGGACGATCACTGCGTGGTGGTGCGCCGCGCGAACCCGGACTACTACACCACAGCCCGCGACGTGACCCAGATCGAAGTGCTCGAGACGCTGCGCACCACCGAGTGGGGCGATGTGGCGGTGCATTTCGGTGATGTGAAAGTAACAACGCAGGTGGTTTCCTTCCAGCGCAAGGCCCTGATTTCGAACGAGATCCTCGGGGAGGAACCGCTTCAGCTTGGTGCCCGGGACCTGTTCACCAAGGCCGTGTGGTTCGTCGTGGACAACCGATCGCTGACCGGTGCGGGGCTGATCGAGGCGCAATTCCCCGGCGCACTGCACGCTGCGGAACACGCGGCGATCGGCCTTCTGCCCCTGGTTGCCTCCAGCGACCGCTGGGACATTGGCGGCGTGTCCACGGCCATCCACGCCGACACCGGGGTGCCGACCATCTTTGTCTATGACGGCCACCCCGGCGGGGCAGGCTTCGCCGAGCGCGGCTACGAAAAGGCCCGGGTCTGGCTCGCCGCCACCCGGGACGCGATCGAGGCCTGCGAGTGCGAGTCCGGCTGCCCGTCCTGTGTGCAGTCGCCCAAGTGCGGCAACAAGAACAACCCCCTCGACAAGGACGCCGCCGTGACCCTCATCGACGTGCTGCTCAAGGACGCGACAGACCAGATGCAGGCCACGTTGCCGGACCACGCCGGGACACCGCTGCAGGCCTAACCGCAGCAGCGGACGCAGCGGTGACGTGGCTATGGCTACTGCCGGTCCGGCCGTAGGCTTCACCAGGGGCCGGCCCGGATCTTTGGCACCGGCCGACGGCGGCGGCAGGCACGGGCTCAGGGCGGCGGCCCGGCCCTGGCCAGACCGGTGGCCCCGCCCCAGGGCGGATGGGTATCGAGCTCGGTGCGGACCTGCACTGTGCTCCCGGGTCCTTCCAGACAGCTCAGGACCCTGGCCCCATTCCGGCGCGCCACGTCCGCGGCGACGGCGCATGGCTCTCCGGGTGTGATCCCCCGGGCAGCATCGGCGGCGGCCAGGGCCGCCAGGTCTGCGGCGGCCGCCGCCCGGAACGCCATCGCAGCCGACTGGGCCAGTAGCATGATCAGGACCGCCGCGGCGAGGACCAGCATCCCCAATCCCAGCGCCAGGACGGTTCCGGCGCCGCGTTCCGGGGATTCCTGGGGTTCCGGGTGCGCGCACTCCGGGGATTCCAAGTGCACCAAGAACTCGAAGGATTCCGTGTGTCCCAAGCACTCCAGGGCTTCCGGGTGCCCCGAACACTCCGGATGCCTGCCCGGATCGGGTATGCGCGGGTGCTGTTGCGGTTGCGTCATCCGGTGAGGCCCTGCATCTGGTGGCCCCCAGTCCAGGGAACCGTGGCCGCAGCTGAAGGGCCGGCCGATTCGCCCCGAACCCAGGCGCGGGCCGAGAGAGTCCAGGGAACGAGCGAACCGACGGCACCGGGAACCCTGTCCGAGACCGTCACGCTGAGCCACTCGCCGTCGGACGCCACTGCTGATGCCGCCGCGTTGCCCGCGAGCCGGCGGACGATCACGTCCACCGCTCCGGCATCGTCGCCCCGGGCCAGTGCGCGGGCGCCGGCCCGGGCTGCTTCCTCCAGGCGAAGCTGCGTGACTCCCGCCGCAGAGCCGGCCAGCAGGAGTGCCAGCAGGAGCAGGACGGCGGGCAGCGCGACCGCGAATTCGGCCGTCACAGCGCCGCGGCATGGTCCGGCGGCAGCGCCCGGCCGGCCGCGGGCGCTCGCGGCAGCGGGCGGAAGCGCCGCACCCCGCTTCATTCGCCCCGCCGGCCGGCCGGGGCTCATGGCAGGGCGAGCGCCGTGCGGATGAGGTTCAGCAGAAAGCCCCGGACCTCATCACTGCGCATGATGAAGACGAGAATGCCGGCAAATCCCACGGCGGCGAGCGTGGCGATGGCGTATTCCGCCGTCGCCATCCCTCCCTCGGAGCCAAACAGCTTTCGGGGCCTTCGCGCCCGGAACGGGCCCGCAGTACTGGCTCCCGGATAGATTTCGCGGACCTCAGCGTTGTCCGGTTCGGCGTGGACCACCCGGACAGTGCGGACGGGCTCAAAGTACTGGGCTGGCATGGGACTTTCCTTTCCTCGGATTCCGGCGGGACCGCCGGCACTCTCCACTGTTCCGGCCGGGTGGGCGGCCGGAAAGGGGCGTTTGCTGCCAAGTGGAAAAGTCCGGCCCAGGAAGCCTGTGGGGGAATGCTCCTGGCCAACGGGTACCGCTCCGTTGCAGGGTCACCTCGGCCGGATGGGTCCGGCAGGATCGACACGTCAGGATCAGCCCGGCAGCATCGCCAGCAGCACAGGAACCACGCCGAGGCAGACGAATGCCGGCAGCGAACACAGGCCGAGCGGCACCACAAGCTTCACGCCCAGGGCTGCGGCCTGTTTCTCCGCGGTCCGGAACCGTTCGCGGCGCAGGCGTGCCGCCTGGGCGTACAGGATCGCGGAGGACGGGGCTCCTGTGAGCGCGGCAAACCCCAGGGCATCACGCAGGGCAAGAAGTCCCGGCGACCGGATGCCGGAGCCGCGCCAGGCTGTGTCCCAGTCGGCGCCAATGGCGAGCGCCGCGACGACCGGCCGCAGCGAACCACGGACCTCGGGGGTTGCCAGCTCTGCAGTCAGCGCCAGGGCACGGCCGAGACCGGCTCCCGCGTCGAGCATCGCGCCGATCAGTTCCAGCATCATGGCCACATCACGGAGCCCGGTCCCGGGCGCGCCGGGTGCCGCGGATGGCCCGTCACCGCATCGCGTGCCGCTCAACATTACGGCGTCCGGAGCAGGCAGCGTCCGGCGCCTGAGCCGACGTCTGGCGATGCCGCCGCCGGAGCACGCAGCGAAGGCAGCGATCGCCAGGATCGCCATCACCGCACAGCCCGCGGCGACTGCCGTCACGGCTGCAGTCCCTCCGCCGCCCGGACGAGCCGTGCCGACCAGAACCGGCCCGCCGCTGTGAGTGCCAGGCCCGCCACGAGCGCCGCCACACCCCAGGGGTTTGCCAGCAGGACCTCGACAGGATCCACCCCGAGCAGCAAACCCAGGCCAAGACCGAGGAACGGCAGCCATGTCAGCAGCCGCACGGTTGCGCGGGGGCCGGCCAGCGCCGTCTGGCGGGCGCCCTCGGCGTCGTCCTCCGCCTCAAGCTGGGCGGCGAATCTTGTCAACACGTCCGCCAGCGGGCAGCCGGTGGCTTCGGCAACATCAAAGCATGCGGCGAGCTGAAACCAGACGCGTCGCTCGGACCCCCACAGACCCGCATCCCTGTCCTGGGTCGTTCCGGCTGTTCGGCCGGCGCCAGCCGCGCCGGCGGAGCGGATGGCGGCTCCCACGGGAGACCCGCGCATCGCGGCCGCACGGGCTGCCGCGAGCATCCGCACGGATCCCGGCGCAAGTGCCGCGGCCCGGCGGGGCAGTGGCTCCCCGGACAAGGCCGCGGCGGGACCGGCAACATGCAGGAGCCACAGCTCGTCCCACAGCCGCGCGGGGGCGCGGCCGCCCTTCAGCAGGGCCGCCAACTGCTGCACGAGCAAGTTCATCGAAACGGCCGGATCCTTCCGGCGCCGCCATCGGGACACCGGGCCGGGTCCTGCGGGCGGGCCGGCGGGAACCCCACGGCGTGCGCCGGTCAACGTCACGCGGATCCGGTGTGGCGGGGCACCCGCCCGCGAAAACGCCAGGAACACCGCGAGCGCAAGGACGCCCACGAGGGCGGCGGTCATGCCGTTCCCCCGCCCGGATCCTCCCGCGCCGCTTCTTCCGCCGGCTCTGCCGATTCCGCTTCCCGCAGCTGTGCTGATCCGGCGACGCCGGGTGTGTCCAGCCCGCCGGCAGACAGTCTGCCGGGGCCAGGTCCGTCGTGAGCAACACTGTCGGGGTCCAACCCCAGGCGGACCGCCAGCAGGGGCCAGGCCGGCCCAGCCCGGACGGCCCCGCCGCAGATGTCCAGCGCGGAACCGACCACCAGCCCGGCAGGGCCGTCTTCCAACACGCCGATGCCGGCCACGGCCCGCCCAAGGTCCAGCCGTTCCACGTGAACCACAGCGTCGAGGGCGCTGGCCGCCTGCAGGCGCACCGCGTCCTGTCCCATCCCGGCCAGCGCCCCCAGCGCGGCCAGCCGTGCGGGCACGTCGGCAGCGGTGTTGGCGTGAATGGTTCCGCCGCCTCCGCTGTGGCCGGTGTTCATGGCGGCCAGCAGTTCCCGTACTTCGGCACCGCGGCACTCCCCCACCACCAGCCGGTCCGGCCGCATCCTCAGGGACTGCCGCACGAGCTCGCCCAGGTCCACGACGCCGCCCCCTTCAAGGTTGCCGTGCCGCGCCTCCAGCGAGACAACGTGCGGGTGGACGGGATTCAGCTCCGCGGCGTCTTCGATCAGGACCAGCCGCTCGCCCGGCGGACAGAGGCCGAGGAGGGTGGCGAGCAGTGTGGTCTTCCCCGACCCGGTGGCGCCGCTGATCAGGAAGCTCAAGCGGTGCGCGACCATCCGTTCCAGCACGGCCTGAACCAGTGCCCCGAACATTCCGTCCCGCCGTAACTCGTCCATGGAGAAGACCCGTTCACGCCGGATCCTGATGCTCAGGAGTGTCCCCGCGGTGGAGATCGGCGGCAGGACGGCATGAACCCGGAAGCCGCCGTCGAGCCTGATATCGACGCAAGGGGAACCGTCGTCCAGCCGCCGGCCGCCGGCTGCCACCAGCCGCGCCGCCAGCGCACGGACCTGCGGCTCGCCGGAGAACGATACCGGCGCCCTTTCGAGCCCGTCCCCGCGGTCCAGCCAGACGGCACCCGGGCCATTCACGAAGATGTCTGTCACGGCGGGGTCCCGGACCAGCACCTGCAGCGGTCCCAGGCCATTCAATTCCGCGCTGATGCCCTCGACCGCGGCCAGCGCACCGGCCGTCCCCAGCAGGCGTCCACTCGCTTGGACAGCGGCTGCCACGCGCGACGGAGTCACCGGGCCCGCGTCGGACATCACGGATTCCCGGACCGACTCCAGCAGCCGCGCGTCAACGGAGGCGCGGGCCGGAGCCCGGTACCGCGGGATGCCCGGGCTGGACCCGGCGTCCGGGGGCCCCGACGCCGAATGGGCGGCGCTCATGGCGTGGGTCCTGCGCCGAAGTCGAGGACCATTCCGGTAAACCGCCGCACACTGCGCTGCCGTCCGGCGTCCAGCAGCCGCCCGGCCTCCGTGGCGGCTGCGGCCCGCCGGACGTCCGGCACGATCCCGGCCAGGGGCAGCCCGACAGACTCGGCTATCAGCCCTGCATCCAGTGAGGCCCCGGATTTGCCCCGCACCACGAGCACCGTGTCCACCGGAGGAAGGTCCTGCAGGAGCCGAGCCGTTGCCACGGCCGCCCGCAGCAGAGCGGGGGCAACAACGATCATCCGGTCGCAGTCCCACGCGAAAGTCCGCAGCGTTTCACGTCCCCGGCCGATATCCACGACCACCAGCTCGTAGCCGCGCCGGGCGGCGTCCAGCACTCCGGCCACGACGGCGTGGTCCACTCCGCTGTGGCGCTCCTTGTTCCCGGGCCAGGACAGGAACGGGAATCCCCCGGCAAGCGGCAGGGAATCGGCGAGCTGGCGGGGATCGATCGTGCCGTCGGCGTCGGCCAGGTCCGGCCAGCGAAGCCCGGCCGATTCTTCGGCGGCGAGCGCCAGTTCCAGTCCCCCGCCCCACGGGTCTCCGTCCACCAGCAGAACCCGCACGCCCTCCCGGGCGGCGGCACTGGCCAGCCAGACAGCGGCCGTGCTGGCCCCGGCGCCGCCGCAGCCGCCGACAATCCCGAGGACCAGCCCGCCCGGCTCGGGAGTCCGGGCGCGGCTGAGGAACTCCGCGAGCCAGGTAGCGGCCTCCGGCAACACTGCGACGCGTTCAGCTCCGACGGCAGCCGCCAGCTGCCACAGGCGGTCGCCGTCTCCATTGAGTCCAACGAGGACAGCCGGCGACCGTCCCCGCGGCGGCAACTCGTGGATATCGCTGCCGAGCAGCACCACCGCGGCCGTGTCCCAGACCTGCGCCGCCTCCCTGATGGTCCCGACCGTCCGCAGCTGGCCGCCGGACGCCGCCACGATCCGCTCCACCTCACCGCGCAGCAGCCCGTCCCCCGTCACCAGCAGCATCTCCGGCGACCCGTCCGGAATCCACGGCCCGGACTCTGGCCCGCCCCCGGCCCCGGGGCCTGGCAACGGGCCAGACCCGGGACTTGCTAGCTGGTGCCTGCTCATGCGGCAACTCTTCACGTCCCGCTGAGCCGCCATAACCCGTGCCGGCGGCTATGTGGACAAGCCCGTGAACGGGTCCATGGACAAGGCACTCCGCACCGCAGGGCAGAATTGACCCTATGTACCTGTTGCTCGCCGCCCACGCTGACGGCGCAGCCCTCCAGGAACTCACCGCAGACGGCGCCCCGCACCCGGACGCACCCGCACTGCAAGTCGTCAGCGCCGCCGAGCTGGCCGGCGTCGTGCGTGCACTCGAACAGCGCCGGCCGCGCTGGATCTGGCACCGCACCCAGGACTGGTACCCCGCCCTGCTGGCCGCCGGCGTGGAGCTGGAACGCTGCTACGACCTCACGTTGTGCGGCGCGATCCTGGCGCACTCGGAGTTCACTGCCCACACCGCGTACGCGCAGAACGCGGAGAAACTGACCCAGGACGACGAACTGCAGCAGCCGCCCCGCGCGCTGCAGCCCCCACCCCCGCCGGCCGACCAGGGTGCCCTGTTTGATGACCCCGGCTGGCGCAAGGCGCCCCGGCACAGCCCCGAGGACCTCCGCGCCGAATACGCCGCCCAGCAGGACGCCCTCAGCCAGGCCGGAGGGGCCGGCGTCGAACACCACGGCGACAACCGCAGGCAGCGCCTCCAGCTCCTGCTCGCCGCCGAGTCCGCCGGCGCCATGATCGCCGCCGAAATGCAGCACACAGGCGTGCCGTGGCGGGAGGAACTGCATGAGCAGATCCTGGCCGACTACCTCGGCCCCCGGCCTCCCCAGGGGCACCGCCCGGCCAAGCTGGAAGCGCTGACCGCCGAGCTGCGGCAGCTGCTGAATTCGCCCGCGCTGAACCCGGACTCCCCGCAGGAGCTCATGCGCGCCCTGCACCGGAACGGCATCGAGGTGAAGACCACCCGGCAGTGGGAACTGAAGGAATCCAGCCACCCGGCGATCGAACCGCTCCTGGCCTTCAAGAAGCTCTCCCGCCTGCACGCCGCCAACGGCTGGGCCTGGCTGGATGCCTGGGTAAAGAACGGCCGGTTCCAGCCGGAGTACGTGGTGGGCGGCGTGGTCTCCGGCCGCTGGGCCTCCCGGGGCGGCGGGGCGCTGCAGATCCCGCGGCAGATCCGAGGCGCCGTCCATGCCGATCCGGGACACAAGCTGATCGTCGCCGACGCCTCCCAGCTCGAACCCCGCGTGCTCGTGGCGCTGGCGCAGGATGCCAAGATGGCCGAGGCTGCGCGCGATAAGGACCTGTATGCCGGCATCGCCGCGCAGGGTTTCGGCGGCGACCGCGCCAAGGCGAAGGTGGCGCTGCTTGGGGCGATCTACGGGGCCACAACCGGCGAGTCCGGCCGCCTGATGCCGCAGCTGACCCGCACCTATCCGCGTGCCGTGGGCTACGTGGAACAGGCCGCCCGCGAGGGTGAGGCCGGACGGACCGTCACGTCACGGCTGGGCCGCAGTAGCCCGCCGCCATCTTTGCGCTGGCTGCAAAGCCAGCAGTCGACCAGCGCCGAGGAACAGCGTCGGGCCGATTCGCTCGCCCGCTCACGCGGCCGGTTCACCCGCAACTTCGTGGTCCAGGGCTCCGCGGCAGACTGGGCAGCCTGCTGGCTGGCAGAACTGCGACGGCGGCTCCGCACCATGCGCGCGGACGGCACCCCCTCCGGGGAACTCGTCTTCTTTCTCCACGACGAAGTCATGGTCCATAGCCCCGAAGCCGCGGTGGCCGACTGCATCCGGGCCATCGAGGAGGCGGCCGCCGCCGCCAAGGAACTGCTGTTCGGCAGGATCCCGGTGGAGTTCCCGGTCAGTGTGGCGGTTGTGGACTCCTACGACAACGCCAAATAGTGCTTGTGACCCGACCGGCGTAACGTACCCGTCGGTAGCGTTGTGCCCTCGTGTGACGGCGGTTACTCTCGAAAAGGCCGGTGGTTGAACCGATAGTCATCGGCCGTGCAACGACGCATATTTCTTGGGGAGGCAGCACCTTGGCTGGCATTTTTGAGATCGCCATGGCCGGCGAGAAGAAGTACTTCTTCAAGCTGACGGCATCCGACGGAACGGTGGTCGCCGTTTCACCACTGTTCAACACGATTAAGGGCGCCGCCGCGGGCATCAACGCCGTGCGGGAGAACGCCGCGACCGGGCTGGTGGTCGACAAGTCACGCGCCTTAGCCGTCTAGCCGGCTCCAGGTATCGACGCTGAGCAAGCTGGTGCGGTCCCAGGGGACCGCCCACCCCAGCTGCTCGAAGAGCTGGTTCAGAATCATCCCGGTGAAGCCCCAGACCACCACGTCGTTGACGGTGAAGGCGGGGCTGTGGAACGTCTGCCCGGCCCGGGTCACGGTGGCCATCACGCGGTTGTCCGGGTCCAGCAGGTCCCGGACCGGGACCCGGAAGACCTGGGAAGACTCGCCGTAGTCCACCACGCGAACGGGTGACTGGGACGCCCACCACCCGAGGACCGGCGTCACCAGGAAGTTTCCGCGCGGGAGGGCCAGTTCCGGCATCACGCCGAGGACCTCGACGCCGGCCGGGTCCAGCCCGGTTTCCTCTTCTGCTTCCCGCAGGGCGGCGTCGGTGACGGATTCGCCCAGGTCGATGCCGCCGCCCGGGAAGGCAACCTGCCCCGGATGGTCATCCAGGGTCTGGGCGCGCTGCAGCAGCAGGACATCCAGATCAGCCGGGGCAAGGACCTTGACCGAGGCCGCCGGGACATCATCGAGCGAGCCGAAGAGCATCAGTACGGCCGCCCGGCGGACGCGGTCCCCGGACTCTACGGCGAGTTCGCGCCA
This sequence comes from Arthrobacter sp. YAF17, assembly GCF_052113365.1. Lineage (NCBI taxonomy): Bacteria > Bacillati > Actinomycetota > Actinomycetes > Micrococcales > Micrococcaceae > Arthrobacter > Arthrobacter sp. YAF17. The sequence continues at coordinate 102,871 of NZ_JBFRDB010000016.1, forward strand.
GCGCGGATCAGGTGGCGGGGCCGTTCCGGCCTCCACCGCGGCCACCAGGTCGATGAGGTCCTGACGGGCCGTCACCGTGGCTTCCTCTGGGATTCCATCCGGATCTCCGCGGCCCGGTGCGTCCCTGCGAGGAGCTTCGACAGCAACTCTTCTTGTCCCGGTGCCAGTTCGTACTTCAGCAGCTTCTTCGCCTTCTCAGGGTCCGTCTCGCCCATGCCGTAGCTCGGGCACCAGTTCGCCACCGCACACGCCCCGCAGGCCGGTTTGCGGGAATGGCACACGCGCCGGCCGTGGAACACCACCCGGTGCGAGAGCATGGTCCAGTCCCTCGGTTCGAACAGTTCGCCGACGTCGGATTCGACCTTTACCGGGTCCTCCGAATCCGTCCAGCCGAAGCGTTTGGCGAGACGGCCAAAGTGGGTATCCACCGTGATGCCGGGGATGCCAAAAGCGTTTCCGAGCACCACATTCGCGGTCTTCCGCCCGACGCCGGAAAGCGTCACCAGATCAGCGAGTCTGCCGGGCACCTCGCCGTCGTACTCGTCCACCAGCCGGTTGCACAGCGCCATCAGGTTTCTGGTCTTGGCCCGGAAGAACCCGGTGGGCTTGATGATGGCCTCCAGCTCGGCCGGGTCCGCCTCCGCCATGCTGCGCGCGTCCGGGTAACGGCCGAACAGCAGGGGCGTGATCGCGTTGACCGTGACGTCGGTGGTCTGCGCGGACAGCACCGTGGCCACCACCAGCTCGAACGGACTGCGGAAATCGAGTTCCGCGTGCGCATACGGATACTGCTCCGCCAGCGCCTTGTTGATCCGGCGGGCACGCCGTTTGAGGCCCAGCAGGGACTCCCCCGCTGCCCGCGGCCCGGCGGTCTTGGTCTCTGTGATTTTGCGGCCGGCGGTTCTGCGGCCGGCGCTTTTGGCGCCGCCCGGCGCAGCGCCACGACCGGCGGCCGGTACAGCGTCCGAAGGGGCGCTGCCTGTCGCTGCGCTGCCGGCGGCCGGAATGCTCGAGTCGGTGGCCACCGGGCCGGCTAACCGCGTTCGATGTTGCTGAGGTCCCGGAGCACGCCAACGCGGCCGTCGGTGTGCTGGACCAGGAACTCGTGGCCCCGGTCCTCCAGGGCAAGCACCCAGCCGCCGGGCTCGATCACGAAGGCCGCTGCTCCGGTGTGCTCATCCACGGCGGTGCGGGGCTGGGCAACGGCGAACCAGAATGCCTCGTGAACGGGCTGGACGTCGTCTTCCTCGGGTCGGCTTGCGGGGTCGACCGTGGCGCCGATCGGCTCCTGCTGGCGCACCTGCGGGTTCACGGTGGTGGGTGCGCTGTGGCTTGAAGCGGCCGGAACCTCGGCGGCCCGGGTGTCCTCGGCAGCAGCGGCGGCCCGGGCCTGTGCGTCCGGGGCCTGATCGCCTGCGGGTGATTTTGCGGCGGGAGGCACGACGGCGGCGGCCTGGGTCTGCTCGGCGGCGGACGGTGCCGCCGGGGCCGACGCTGCAGGCACGACGGCGGCGGCCTGAGTTTCCGGGGAACTGACCACCGGGGCGGGCGCGGCGGACTGGGCGGGCGCGGCGGACTGGGCAGGTGCCTGCTGGGCGGGTGCCTGCGGGGCGGGTGCTTGCTGGGCCGGAGGCGGCGTCGAAGCTGCGGCGCCGGCCGCGGCACCGGAGGCTGCGGCCGCGCCCGCTGCGCCGGCGGCAGCACCTAACGACTCGTAGCCGCGCGGGGCCGTGTCCTTGGCAGACTGCCCACCAGGGGTCATCCGCTTCGCCCAGCCGGCGACGGCGCTGGTGCCGGCGGCCTTGGGCGCCTTCTCGTCCGCGGCCTCTTTCGGGGCCTTGGGGGCACGGGGCTTGCTGACGGGGACCGCCGATTCACGGGCCACAATGTGGGCGGGCACCTCTGCACGGTCCAGGAAATCGCCGGCGAAGAAGGGGATCAGGCGGCCCAGCACGGTGGCCGCGAGGAGCCCGAGGGCGCCGACGAGGGCCAGCAACATGCTGGGCACGAATGCGCCCGCGATGGACAGGAAGAAGAACGCAACGGAGAAGGACGCCACCACAGAGCCGAACTGGTCTACGGAAAGGGAGCCGACCCGCATCTTCGTTGCGGGACTGACGCGGCGCGCCACGAACAGTGCGGCAACGATCACCGGGAGGATGATCCCGAGGCCCAGGAAGAACAGGCTGCCCAGGTTCCACAGGTTGTAGCGGACGGCAAACATCGGAATTAGCGAGGCCACAAAGAGAATCAGGGTCGAGCCGAAAACGGTGAGATCACGGATGGTGAATGGCCCCAGGACCGCTTCGTTCTTTTTGCCGGCCGTCTTGCTGTTGGCCTTGTCCACCGTGAAGCGGGGCGCTTCCCCGTAGCCGGCGGGCCGTTCCGCTCCGCCGTTGCCCTGGCTCTGGGCGGGCTGCTTGAGCTGCCCGTTTGCTTGCTCGTTCATTCGGTTCTCCTTAGCACGGCGGCACTCTGGACAGCACCGTCTAACGGCAGCCGAGCAGGGACCGCGAGCAGTCCCGTCGCCTCCATCGGATGTCACAACTTCATCTCAGCCTAGTCAAGTGGCTGGCCGATCACTAGCTGACAAGCCGTGAACAGCGGCATGAAACAAGGCCCGGCATCCCGGTGCCGCGGCTCCCGGTGTGTGTCATTCCAGCACGAAGGTGTGCATGGTCCCGCCCTGGCCGTCGACGAGGGTCACGGCCAGCGGAAGGGTGTGCGCCCCGGCCGGAACGGTGAATTCGTGCGTCGTCGGCGCAAGGTCGGCGGTGCAGACGTTGTCTCCGGCCTGCTCGAAGGTGATGTTCACCCGATCGCTGCCGGCCGCTTCAATCCGGGTCGGGACGGCCGGGCAACTGGAACTTCCCCACAGCGTGACGCCGAACCGCCGGGGTTTGTCCACCCACCCCGCCAGCGGCGTCCCAGACCCCTGGGGCGGTGCGGGGGACGCCGTAGAAGAGGATCCCGGGGAGGCGTCGGGCGCCACGGAGGGCGACGCCACCACGCCGCGGTAGCTGCGGTCGGCGGCATGTGGCGCGCCGGCGCAGGCCGCGACACCCAGCAAAATGCCGACGGCGAGCGCACAGGCCAGTGTCCGCAGCCGGCGTCGTTTCCCCTGGTACAGGTTCATCGCTCACCGGTCCCCGGCTGCTGCCCGGAACCGATGGTGTGCAGGGCCCGGCTGTAGGCGGCCGGTTCGTTGCGGGTGGCGGCAGAGACGGCCAGGTGCCGGGCGGTGATGCGCCGGGCGAAGTGTCCCCGGTATGGCAGGACGATCACGGTGTCCAGGCCGTTCTCCCAGGCGGCGATCAGGGCGGGCAGGCTTTGAGGCTCAGGCAGCTCGGCCGCGCCCCGGCCCGGATGGGCGTCAGCCTGGGGTCCGGACGCCCATTGCCAGGAGTTGTACGCGCCGGCGTCGATACCGGCCCAGCCATAGTCCGCCTGCCAGAACGGCGGAACCAACGGATCGAGGCCGTGTCCCGGCTGCGAGACCAACCGGAGGTGGGCCGGAGTCGGGTGGACGGTCGGATCGGGCTCCTCCACGGAATACCAGTCCCACGCCCGGGCCCAGGCCCGGTGCCAGCGGGCTTCCCACTCTACCGGCGTCGCCGAGTCCGGGATCCTCGATGTCCCGGCGCCGGGCACCGGCTCCAGGCGGGGGACATCGGCGTCGGCCGCTATGTCCCAGGCGTGGCGGATGAACAGCAGGAGCGTCAGGTGGTGCGGGGTGTCGTCCACGCGGATGGCCATGCCCTGCGGCCACGGGTTGTCCGGCACCGGGTCCCAAAACTTCATGTTTCATTCCCCCAATCAGCGGCTGCGTCATCCCGGCCCATTCTGGCGAACGACGGCCGCCGGCGCCAGAGCCTGGACATGCCCCCACCGCCATTCGGCGCTTAACAAACGCCGCTCACGGTTCGCTGTGTGACGCGGCACACGCCGGGCGCGGCGCAGGCGTTAGTGTGTATTTCGGAACAGCTCTTTGCGGTACGACCGTGACCAGCCCATGCCCGACGCCGCGCACGCGGCACGGCCCTGCGGCGGAACGGACGCCCCGCGCAGCACGGATCGATGAATGATGAGGTTCACCATGTCCCAGCAGACACCCGGCATCGCAACGGCGCAGGCTCACCAGGGCGATGCCTTCGAAAACCTGTCCCACGAGAACCGCAAGTTCGCCCCCTCCCCCGAGTTCGCGGCCAACGCGGTGGTCACCGCCGCCGACTACGCCGAGGCCGACGCCGACCGGCCCGCCTTCTGGGCGAAACAGGCCCGGGAACTGCTCACCTGGAGCAAGGACTTCACGCAGACCCTGGACTGGTCCACGCCGCCCTTCGCCAAGTGGTTCGTCGGAGGCGAGATCAACGCCGCCTACAACGCGCTGGACCGCCACGTCGAGAACGGCCACGGCGACCGGGTCGCCATTTACTTCGAGGGCGAACCCGGCGATACCCGCACCTACACGTACGCGCAGCTCACCGAAGAGGTCAAGAAGGCCGCGAACGCCTTCGAGTCCCTCGGCGTCGCCAAGGGCGACCGTGTGGCCGTGTACCTGCCGATGATTCCCGAGGCCGTCATCACGCTGCTGGCCTGCGCCCGGATCGGCGCCATCCACTCGGTGGTCTTCGGCGGCTTCTCCGCTGAAGCCCTCCGTTCCCGGATTGACGACGCCGAGGCCAAGCTCGTCGTCACGGCCGACGGCACGTACCGCCGCGGCAAGCCAAGCTCGCTGAAGCACGCGGTTGATGAGGCGCTGTCCCACGAGGGCGACGGCACCGGGCACACCGTGCAGAACGTCGTCGTCGTCAAGCGCAACGGCCAGGACGTCGACTGGCATGAGGGCCGGGACCACTGGTGGGCCGACACCGTCGGGACCGCCTCCGCCGAGCACACCGCCGTCGGGCATGACTCCGAGCACCCGCTCTTCATCCTCTACACCTCCGGCACCACCGGCAAGCCCAAGGGCATCCTGCACACCACCGGCGGCTACCTCACCCAGGGCGCCTACACGCACAAGGCCGTCTTCGACCTGAAGCCGGAAACCGACGTGTACTGGTGCACGGCCGACGTCGGCTGGATCACCGGGCACTCGTACGTCGCCTACGCCCCGCTCATCAACGGCGCCACCCAGGTCATGTACGAAGGCACCCCGGACTCCCCGCACCAGGGCCGCTGGTGGGAGATTGTGGAGAAGTACAAGGTCTCCATCCTCTACACCGCCCCCACCGCCATCCGGACCTTCATGAAGTGGGGCAAGGAGATCCCGGCGAAGTCCGACCTCTCTTCGATCCGTGTCCTGGGTTCCGTGGGCGAACCCATCAACCCCGAAGCGTGGATGTGGTACCGCGAGGTCATCGGCGGCAACGCCGGGAAGAACGGCGAGCGGAAGGAAACGCCGGCCCCGATCGTGGACACCTGGTGGCAGACGGAGACCGGTGCGCAGATGATTGCGCCGCTGCCCGGGGTCACCGCCACGAAGCCCGGCTCCGCCCAGGTCCCGCTCCCGGGCATCGCCGTGGACGTCGTGGACGAACTCGGCGAGTCCGTGCCGAACGGCTCCGGCGGCTACCTCGTGATCCGCGAACCGTGGCCCGCCATGCTCCGCGGCATCTGGGGTGACCCGGAGCGCTTCAAGGACACCTACTGGTCCCGCTTCGAGGCCATGTACTTCGCCGGGGACGGCGCCAAGAAGGACGACGACGGCGACATCTGGCTGCTCGGCCGGGTCGATGACGTGATGAACATTTCCGGCCACCGGCTCTCCACCGCCGAAATCGAATCCGCCCTGGTGTCCCACCCCGCCGTCGCGGAAGCCGCCGTCGTGGGCGCCGCGGACGAGACCACCGGCCAGGCTGTCGTCGCGTTCGTGATCCTGCGCGGGGACGCCGTGGACACCGGGGACGCGATTGTGCAGGAACTCCGGAACCACGTCGGCAAGGAGATCGGGCCGATCGCGAAGCCCAGGACCATCCTCGTGGTGCCCGAACTGCCCAAGACGCGCTCGGGCAAGATCATGCGGCGCCTGCTCAAGGACGTGGCGGAAGGCCGTGAGGTGGGCGATGCCACCACCCTGGCCGACAACACCGTGATGGCGCAGATCGCGCAGTCGCTGCGGAAGTAGAAGGAGGCCGGCCGGGGACGGTTCGACGGCGGCGCCACCCACCTTTGGTGGGTGGCRCCGTCGCCGGTTAACCCGGGCGTTGTTCAGGGGTGTTTATTCAGCGGCGTTCAGCCGCCGGCGCAGGCCTTGACGAGGACAGCTTCGAAGCTCGTTGCCGCGGGGGTGGTGAATTTCGCGTTGACGAGGGCGAGGGTATCGCCGAACAGGGCCGCCGTTGTGGGGACGTCGAAGTTCTCGCTGGTGATGACCCCCCTGACCTCACCGGAGCTGAGGCGCCCGTTCAGGTCCACCCGGCTGACCTGGTTGGAGAGGTTCTGGACGGCCCAGAGCGTGCCGTCCCGGACGACGATGCCGTCGACGTTCGTCAGGGCGACCGGAACCCCGGCGGAGTCTGTGACCTCGATTTTCTTGTTGAATCCGTCGGTCGGGTCGACGGCGTACAGGGCGCCGCGGCCCGTGTGGGCGACGATCAGCTTGTGGCCTTCGTCGGCGGCGGCTATTCCGTTGAGGTTGAACCCTTCGTCAACAGTGCCGGCGGGGGCCTCAAGCGACAGGGTCCGGACGTCGTCCGGCCGCCCGTCACGGTTGATCGGGACCCGGTAGAGCTCACCGGCCCGGGAGTTGGTGAACCACGCGCCGCCGCGGGTCAGGGTGACGTCGTTGATGAAGCTGGCACCGGCGGGCGCCAGTTCGTACACGGCCACGGTCTCCTTCGTGTCCAGATCGTATACATAGGCCTGGCCGGTGGCGCCGCCGGCCACGAAGAGAAGGTCGTTGTCCCTGTCGACCTTCATGCCGAGGGCGGCCCGGCCCTCCGGTGCTTTGATGAACAGTTTTGCCTTGCCGGTGTCGATGTCTCCCCGGAAGATGTTGCCGTTGAGCCGGTCGCCGGCGAAAAACGTGCTGCCCTCCCCTGCGGCGATCCCTTCAGCTCCGGTGGCGCCGGGGAGATGGAGCACCGGGGAGCGGCCGTCCCGGTCCGCCCCGGAGGCGGAGGCAAGGGGCGCCGGCACGAGAAACGCCGCCAGGGCAAGGATGCCCACGGCCAGCCGGCGGATGGATTTTCCTGTGTGAGTAGTGCGCATGATGTGCTCCGAGATCGGGCTTGCCGCGCGGGCTGACCAGTACGGGCGCTCCGCACGATGGTCCTTTCAGTCTAGGCAGGCGGGCCGGTGCGGGCCAGAGCGGCCTGCCTGTCCGGGCCCATCCCGGGGGGTGTCATTTGAGTGCCGATTCCCGCCGGGTGCGGCGGCCCGTAACGCAACGCGATACATTGGCAGGCATGAGCGAAGCCACCCCCGACGGCGCCGGCCGCGGCACCATCCTGGTCCTCAACGGACCCAACCTGAACCTGCTCGGCACCCGGGAACCGGAGAAGTACGGCACCGCCACCCTTGCCGACGTCGAACAGCTCGCCAAGGACGCGGGCGCGGCGCACGGCCTCGACGTCGAGTGTTTCCAGTCGAACCATGAGGGTGCCCTGGTGGACGCCATCCATGCCGCCCGCGGCAAGGCCGTCGGCATCGTCATCAACGCCGGCGCTTACACGCACACCTCGGTGGCGATCCGGGACGCCATCTCCGCGGTGCAGCTGCCAGCCGTCGAGGTCCACATCACGAATGTCCACGCCCGCGAGGAGTTCCGGCACCACTCGTACCTCTCGGACATCAGCAAGGCGGTCATTGCCGGCGCCGGGATTCTGGGGTACCGGTTCGCCGTCGAATACCTCGCCGGGCTGCAGGCCGGCCGGGACTGAGCATGTCCGCCGGCGAGCCCGCCCGCGGGGAATCGGGCACGGCCGAATCAGGCACGGCCGCGTGGTACCGGCACTTCGGCACCATCGACGCGCCGGGCAATTCGGAGTGCTACGCCGAATGGTCGGTAGGCATCGCGGACGACCCGGAACTGCTCCGGCGGATCGACGAGTGGCCGCACAACAAACGCCAGCCCCTGCTCATGCTCGCGGCCGCCCGCTTCCTCGGCGCGCGGATCAGCCCCTACCGGGACTTCCGTGCGTTCCTGGACTCACACTGGGCCGACGTCTCCCGGACGGTGCGCTCCCGCGCCACGCAGACCAATGAGACCGGGCGCTGCGCCACCCTGCTGCCTTCGCTGGCGCAGATCGCGGCGGCCGGCGGGCGCCCCCTCGCCCTGATCGAGGTGGGGGCCTCGGCCGGGCTCAACCTGTTTCCGGACCGCTACGGCTACGAGTACGACGCCGGAGCCCGGGCCACCCGGCTGGCCCCGGCCGGCAGCGTTCCCGGCAGCTACCCCGTCCTGGGCTGCGCCGTCACCGGCCCGGTCCCGCTCCCGGCGGAACTCCCGCGGGTCATGTGGCGTGCAGGGATCGACCTCAACCCGCTCGACGTCCGGAACCCCGACGACGTTGCCTGGCTGGAGGCCCTGATCTGGCCGGAGCAGGACTTCCGCCGCGAGAGGCTGCGCCGGGCGGTCGCGGTCGCCCAGGCTGAACCGCCGCTGCTCGTCGCCGGAGACCTCAACGACCGGCTCCTGTCCCTCGTGGCACAGGCGCCGCCGGGCGCCACCCTGGTGGTCTTCCACAGCGCGGTCATGGCCTACCTCGACGCGGAGGCCCGGGACCGGTTCCGCGCCACCATGGCGCGGCTCGCCGTCGAACGCGGCTGCCACTGGCTCTCCAACGAGGGGCACATGGTGGTCCTCCAGGCGGATGGCTCCAGCGTGGTCCCGGAAATGGATGACGAACGGCTCCGCGGGCGGTTCCTGCTGCTTCACAACGGCAACCCGGTGGCGATCACCGGCCCGCACGGCCAGAGCCTGGAGTGGCTGTAGCAGGTTCCGTCCCGGCGCCGGTCCCCGGTTACTTCTGGATGCACTGGCCCGGGGAAACGGCGCTGCCGAGGCCCGGGGCCTGGGCCGCGACCGGCTCCAGATCCGTCATGGTGATGGCATAGCCGAGCGAGGACCCGCCCGTGGCCTTGGCGAAAACCACTCCGGCCACCTGGCCGTCGTTGGTCAGCAGCGGGCCCCCGGAATTGCCCGGCTGGACGTCGCCGGCGATCCGGTAAACGTCCGCCGGCGAGGGGTTGTTGCCGTAGATGTCGGGGACCAGCACCGTCGCAATGTCCTGCACCGTGGCGGGCTTGGACTGGAACGGGCCTCCGTGGGGATACCCGGCAAACGCCGCCGGGCTCCCGGCCGGCAGGTCGGAGCTGAGCGGCAGCGGGGCCGTGCGGAGGCCGTCGACGGCCACGACCGCGAGATCGTGCTGGGTGTCGAAGTACACCACCCGCCCGGGCAGGGCGCCGCCGCCGGGGATCTCCACCACCGGTTCCGGCACGCCGGCAACCACGTGGGCATTCGTGACCACCCGGCCGGGGGAAACCACGAAACCGCTTCCGGTCTGGCTTTGCCCGCACTGATACGCGGTGCCGGCGATCTTCAAGACCGATGCCGCTGCCCTGTTCAGCGCCGGGGTGTCGGTGCTGGTGTCCGGGATGGCCACCGGCTGGCCCTGCCCGATGCCCTCGAACAGCGTCGGGATGCCCTCACCGATCACGGCGGAGCGCAGCTGTGCCATCGAGGTCTTCAGGGGCACGGGGGTCACGCCGTCGATGAAGCGGATCACTTTGGACTCGGCAAGCGGCTGGGAGACGAAGGGAACACCGAGCGCGCCGATACTGAAGGCCAGCATCGACATCACCAGGGCCGACACCACCACGTTGACGCCGCCTCCGGCCAACCGGTCCATGGACCGCAGCGGGCTGATCTTGACGACGCTGCGGATTCTGCGCCCGATCGCGGTGCCCAGCCCGTGCCCGAGGACCATCAGCAGCACGGCGGTGGCGATGATCGCCGTGAGGCGCCACCCGCTGTCCTCCACCAGTTTGCTGACAATGGGGACGGACACAAACGCGGCCACGGCGCCCGCGGCGAACCCGGCGATGCCGCCGGCGGTCACCAGGAAGCCGTTGCGCAAGCCATGGAACAGGTAGGACAGCAGCGTCACGATCAACACGACGTCCAAGATGGTCAAGCCGAACACCAATGCTCCTTATAGGCAGGAAAACCCCAATTCTACCGGCGCAGGCTGACAGTTTGCCGAGGGCGTCCGGAGGGCCTGTGACGGCACAGATGCGCCTTGGCCACGACGTTTGGCGCGTTTCGGTGCCAAGTACGTCACAGACCGGCCAAAATTCTGAAACAATGGCTGAAGCGCCCCAGCCGACACAGTAAGTCAGGAGATTTCATGGATATCGAGGTATTGCGCCGCGCACCCCTTTTCGCCACGCTCGACGACGAGGCGTTCCGTCTGCTGACGGACGAACTCACCGAGGTGGACCTCTCACGCGGAGCCTCGGTTTTCCGGGAAGGCGACCAGGGTGACCAGCTCTACTTCATCGTCTCCGGCAAAGTGAAGCTCGGCCGCACCTCCCCCGACGGCCGCGAGTCCCTGCTCGCCATCCTCGGCCCGGGAGAGCTGTTCGGCGAAATGGCACTGTTCGACCCCAGCCCGCGCACGGCCACGGCCACGGCCGTCTCCGAGACCCGGCTGGCCGGGCTTAAGAACGAGAGCCTGAACGCCCTGCTGCGCACCCGCCCGGAGGTCTCCGCCCAGCTGCTGCAGGCCCTGGCACGCCGCCTGCGCCGCACCAACGATTCGCTCTCCGACCTGGTCTTCTCGGATGTACCGGGCCGTGTGGCCAAGGCGCTGCTGGACCTGGCGGACCGCTTCGGCCGTCCCGCAACCGACGGTGTCCTGGTGGCCCACGAGCTCACCCAGGAAGAACTGGCCCAGCTGGTCGGCGCTTCCCGCGAGACGGTCAACAAGGCCCTCGCCGAATTCGTGCAGCGCGGCTGGCTGCGCCTGGAGGCCCGCGCCGTCGTCATCCTCGACATGCAGCGCCTCCGCCAGCGTTCCCGCTAAGCCTGGCGGGCATTGCGCCTGCAGCACACCGAAGGCCGGCCCGTGAATACACGGAGCCGGCCTTCGGCGTTGCTCAGGACTCCGGTTCGTAGCCGATGAGCCAGTGAAGTCCATGACGGTCGATGACCTGGCCGTCGGAGGCGCCCCAGGGCTTCATGGCCAGAGGGTCGACCACCCGGCCGCCCGCGGCGAGTTTGTCGAACCACTCGTGGAGGACGGCAGGTTCCGCGGTCCCCAGCAGTGAGAGCCTGAGGCCCTCGATCCGGACACTCTGCTCGCCTGCGGCCGCATCCGATCCCGCCAAACCCACAGTTCCGCTCAGCTGGCCGTGGGCGATGGCATCCGGCGGGCCGTCAGTGCGGCTGAACTCCTCATAGGTGAACAAGGCAAGCTCTCCGCCGAAGACGTCCGCGTAGAAGCCAAGGGCTTCACGGGCCGTGCCGGGGAAGGTGACATAGATCTGCGGCGCTGTCATGGGCACAGCATACCGACACCCAATCAGCGTTCGCGCTGGGGCTCTCCGGCGACGGTCTTGGCCGCCTCGACCTCGAGCATAAGCCGGCCGTCTTCCTCGACGAGCTTCGGCTGGTAGACGTGGGCCTTGCGCTTGTAGCTGAGGTAGGCGATGCAGCCGTTGGCCGCAGCCATCTTCTCGAGCATGATTTCCGAGCCGGGAACCAGGAGCTGGCCGAGTGTGAGCCCGGCGGTGTTCTCCTGGGCCACCTCATCGCCGAGCTCAGAGGTGTTGCGGCCGTCGACAACCTTCCGGGCGCACACCCAGCGGCCCCACACGCCTTTGCTGGCCAGCAGCGACGGCTGCTGGTTCATCGGAACGGTGGCCGCGAAGTAGCGGGTGTTGAAGCGGCGGTGCGCGAAGTCCGGGCTGAGCCAGTTGACCAGAGGTTTGAGCAGGTCCGTCCGCACCGAGAGACCGCGCTTGGCGAGCACCTCGGTGAAGGACTTCTCCTGCTCCGCCACGGCCACGCGGGCCCTCATCCACTCGGCCGTGGAGGTCGCCTCGACGGTGGTGGACAGGTCCGGCCCGGCCAGGAGGATGCCGGTTTCCTCGAACAGCTCACGGATGGCGCCCACCACATGGCGGCGCGCCAGCCCGACGTCGGCCGTTCCCATCTGCTCGGCCCAATGCTGCGGCGAGGGGCCCAGCCAGCCCACGGCGTCGTCGTCGGATGCCTCCAGGGACCCGCCCGGGAAGGCGAGCACACCCAGCGGCGAGGAGCCGGGCCGGTACCCCAGCCAGGTCTCCAGGCCGGTGGGCGAATCGCGGAGCAGCACCACGGAGGACGCGAAGCGGGGCGCGCGGGGCGTCCTTTCGCCGTGTTCGAGCCAGCTGCGGGCCGCCCCCTCCAGATCCGGGGGGAGGGCAAACAGTCGTCGGGCTAACTGAGGCAAGAAACTGACCGGCCCTCTAGGCGAATTCGGCGATCAGTTCGACTTCAACGGGTGAGTCGAGCGGAAGGACAGCGACCCCGACGGCGGACCGTGCGTGCTGGCCGGCGTCGCCGAGGACCTTGCCGAGCAGTTCGGACGCGCCGTTGATCACGCCGGGCTGGCCGGTGAAGGACGGGTCGGAGGCGACGAACCCCACAACCTTGACGATCCGGGTGATGCGGTCGAGGTCCCCGATGACGCTCTTTACGGCAGCCAGGGCGTTGACGGCGCAGACGGCGGCGTACCGCTGGGCTGCTTCCGGTGAGACCGTGACCTCGGCAGAGGCGCCTTCGGTTCCGGAGGACACCTTGCCGGTCGCTTCGAGCTTGCCGTCGATGAACGGCAACTGGCCCGAGGTGTAGACATGGTTGCCGGAGATCACAGCCGGGACATAGGCAGCAACCGGGGCGGCAACCTCGGGCAGGGTCAGTCCGAGCTCGGCGAGGCGCTGCTCGACGGCGGACGACGCGCCGGTACCGGCGGTGCTGCGGGCCTCAGTTTCGGGAGCCCCGGGGGCGCCCGGGGCGGCGGATGCGGGGGTGTTCATGGCTACTGCTTCTCCCGCTTCAGGTAGGCCACCAGGCCGTTTCCGTCGGGTCCGGGGACAACCTGGACAAGCTCCCAGCCGTCGTCACCCCACTGGTCCAAAATCTGCTTTGTGGCGTGAATAATGAGCGGAATCGTGGCGTACTCCCATTTGGTCATGATCTAAAGCCTAGTCCTTGCCGGTAAAGTGGAAAACATGGCGACTGGTAAGAACCCTTTATTTGACACGGCCACCACCCTCGGAAAGATCCTTCTTTTCCTGGGCGTGAGCGCCATTTGTGGCGTCCTGGTGGCGGGACTGCTGGTCCCCGCGGCAGCCGTTACCGGCAGCTCGGCCAGCGGATCGATCAAATTTTTCGACACCCTCCCGGCCGAACTGCAGGTGGACCCGCCGAGCCAGTCGACGACGGTCCTGGCCTCCGACGGCAGTGTGATCGCCAGCCTCTACGCGGAAAACCGCACCAAAGTCTCCCTCGACCAGATGTCGCCCTACGTCAAGGACGCTGTCATCGCCATYGAGGACAGCCGCTTCTACGAGCACGGCGGCGTGGACACCACCGGCATCATGCGCGCGCTGGTCAGCACGGCCCGCGGCAATAAGCAGGGCGCGTCCACCATCACGCAGCAGTACGTGAACAACGTCATCAACTCCTCCCTCGAGGCCGAGGGCAAGAGCGACCAGGTCCTCCTCAACGGTGTGAACAAGGGCGTGGGCGACAAACTCCGGGAAATGAAGCTCGCCATCGCCCTGGAGAAGAAGTTCACCAAGGAAGAGATCCTCGAGGGCTACCTGAACATCGTCTTCTTCAACCGTGACGCCTACGGCATCGAAGCCGCCTCCAAGTTCTTCTTCAGCACCACCGCCAAGGACTTGACCCTGCCGCAGGCCGCGCTGCTGGCCGGCCTGGTCAACAGCCCGTCCTTCTACGACCCGATCACCAACCCCGAGAACGCCAAGATCCGGCGCGACCTGGTGCTCCAGTCCATGCTGACCCAGAACAAGATCAAGCAGCCCGAGTACGACGCCGCCGTGGCCACTCCGGTGGAAACGAAGGTCACGCCGGCCCGTCAGGGCTGTGCCTATTCGGCGTCGGCCCCGTATTTCTGCGACTACGTGCTGCACCTGCTGCTGAACAACCCGGCCTACGGCGCCGACTACGACGCCCGGGTGCGCAAGGTCTTCCGTGGCGGCCTGACCATCAAGACCACCCTGGACCCGAACGCCCAGGCCGTGGCCCAGGCGCAGGTTGAAGCCTCCGCCGGGGCGAACCCGGACAAGTGGGGCGCCTCGCTGGTCTCCGTGCAGCCGGGCTCGGGCAAGATCGTCTCCATGGCCCAGAACACCCAGTTCCTGGAGGCCGAGGGGAAGTTCAAAAACGAATTCAACTTCAATGTGGACAAGAAGGACGCGAAGGGCAACGACCTCGGCGGGCTGGGCGGTTTCCAGCCCGGTTCCACGATGAAGCCATTCACGTTTGCGGAGTGGCTCAACGAGGGCAAGTCCATGAACACCGTCCTCAATGGTGCGGTGCGCAAGTACCCGCTGAACTTCCGGTGGAAGAACACCTGCCCCTCCCCCGTGGACGGTGCCTACAACACGGCTGAAGAAGGCCTGGGCGCGGCGCCTGACCTGCAGAACGCCGAAGAGAACTGGTACCGCCCCCTGTCCGTCCTCGAGGGCCTCTACAACTCGATCAACACCATCACCTTTGCCTCCGCGGCGCAGGTGGACCTCTGCGGCATCCAGAAGATTGTCGACGCCGTGGGAATCCACGCCGGCCAGACGAACGAGCCCGTTCCCATGACACGGCTGTCGAACCTGATCGGCGCCACCCAGACCTCGCCGTTGACCATGGCCAGCGCGTTCGCGACCTTCGCTAACGACGGCAAGTACTGCGAGGCGATCGCCATCGAATCGGTCACGGATGCCACCGGCGCCCCGCTGCCGGCCCAGGCGACCAGCTGCCGCGATGCGATCAAACCGGAAGTTGCCCGCGGCGTGACCTATGCGCTGCAGGAAGTCCTTAACCGCGGTTCCGGTTCCTTGATCCAGCCGCGGATCTCCACCCGGACCAGCTTCCCGATCGCTGCCAAGACCGGCACCAACGACACCAACAACTCCACCTGGGTGGTCGGCTTCACCAGCGGCCTGGCGACGGCGTCCTTTTTCGGCGACGCGCTCGAGGGCCAGACCCGCTACGGACGCAACCTGACGCTGAACGGCAAGTTCTACAAGGCGATCGACGGTTACATGATCGCGGGACCGCAGTTCTCGAACTACATGGCCCAGGTGGCGCCGGCGTTCGGCACCAACCCGTTCCCGGCCCCGCCGTCGAACCTGCTGACCGGCCCGGCTCCCGCGCCCAAACCGTCGACACAGGCGACGCCGGCACCGTCCAGCGCGCCGAGCGAGCCCGCACCAAGCGAGCCGGCGCCGCCTTCAGACCAGCCAGGCAACGGCGGCCAGCCCGCCCCACCCAACAAGCCGTGACCGGGCAGAACCCGCTGGCAAGCCGCGTCCGAAGCATCGGGCGCGGCTTCGCCGTAACCGCTGCCGCCGGCGCCGTGACAGGTGCCGCCATGACCGGGTACGGGCTGTGGGAGAAGAACCAGTTCGTCCTGCGCGAAGAGACCCTGCCGATCCTCCCTGCCGGCTTTGGGCCGATCCGGGTGCTGCACCTGAGCGACATCCACTTCGTGCCCGGCCAGCACCGGAAGGCCGAGTGGCTGTCCTCGCTGGCGGAACTGCGGCCGGACCTGGTGGTGAACACCGGTGACAACCTCAGCCATGCCAAGGCGGTACAGCCCCTGCTGGAGTCGCTCCGCCCGCTGATGGAGTTCCCCGGAGTCTTCGTTCCAGGCTCGAACGACTACTTCGCGCCGCGGATGAAGAATCCGGCGTCGTATTTCCTGGGCCCGTCCTCGAAGCCCAAGGCCCCGGCCAAGCTGGACTGGGCGCGTCTCCGTTCCGGTTTTGGCATGGGCGGCTGGGTGGACTTGACCAACCGCTGCCAGTCGCTGGTGATTAAGGGCCTGCGCGTTGACTTTTCGGGCGTCGACGATCCGCATCTGGGCCTGGAGCGGTACGCCGGCTGGCCCCGCGGCACCAAGGGCCAGGACAGCAAACCGCACCTCCGCGTCGCCGTGATCCACGCCCCCTACCAGCGCGTCCTGGACCGTTTCACCGAGGACGGCGCCGAGCTGCTCTTGGCCGGGCACACCCACGGCGGCCAGATCTGCGTCCCGGGTTTCGGGGCACTCGTCGCCAACTGCGACCTTCCGACATGGCGGGCCAAGGGCCTGCACGACTGGGAAAGCAAGGGACTCACGACGCCGGTCAATGTCTCCGGCGGCATCGGCACTTCGCGTTTCGCCCCGGTCCGGATCGCATGCAAGCCCGAGGCAGCGCTGCTCACACTCACCGAGCGTTCCTGAGCCCTCCCGTTTCCCCGCTTCCACGGGACATGCCATCCCCTGCGCGCCACCGCTGGACAAAGCGGGCCTATGTCCACTCCCCGGCGCCACGACTGGGCATGTCCCCCAGCGGCGGCGCGGCGCGACGCCATTGCGGAATGTAATTACTGGGCGAGATCCTGATGCTGTCGATATATATGTGAACCGGGTCACCCGATGGCCTAGGGTAGTTGCTACAGGAAACTACATCCAGTTGCGTTAGATATTTCGCAGTTGCGTTTAAAGAAGCAGGCATGGCCAAGCAGACCTCATTTTTCTCCTCCATCAGCCGTCTCTATCCGCACGTCAAGCCGATCATTCCGCGGCTGGTCATGGGCCTGCTCTGCGCACTGCTCGCCAGCGTGGTGGCCCTGGCCATCCCCCAGGTGCTGCGCGTGCTGGTGAACCAGTCCCTCCAGCCCGGCGGCAGCACCGACGCGGTCTGGGCCGCCTCCCTCGTCATCCTGGGCCTGGGCGTTGCCGAAGCAGGACTGGTGGCCCTGCGCCGGCAGTTCGTGATCAACCCCGCCACCACGGTCGAGACCCGGATGCGTGTGTCCCTGTACGGCCACCTGCAGGACCTGACGGTCTCCTTCCACGACCGCTGGGGCTCCGGGCAGCTGCTCTCCCGGGCCATGACCGACCTGAATTTCCTGCGCCGCTGGATGGCCTTCGGCGCCATCATGCTGGTTGTCACCACGCTGACCGTCGTGATCGGCGTCGCCGTCATGTTCTCGATGAGCTGGCAGCTGGCACTGATCTTCCTCGCCGCCGCGGTGCCGATCATGATCTACGGCTTCCGCTTCCGCACCCGCTTCAGCAAGGTGGCCCGCCGCAGCCAGGACCAAGCCGGCGACCTCGCCACCACGGTCGAGGAATCGGTCCACGGGATCCGCGTCCTCAAAGCGTTCGGCCGCAGCCGCGAGGCACTGGAGAACTTCAACGAACAGGCCGAGGAACTCCGGCAGACTGAGATCGCCAAGGCCAAGCACCTCGCCTCCTTCAGCCTGGTGGTCACCCTCCTGCCCGAGCTGGCCCTCGGTGCCGGCCTCGTCGTCGGCATCATGCTGGCCTCCACCGGCGAGCTGAGTATCGGCGCCCTCGTGGCTTTCTTCGCCACCGCCGCCGTGATCGCCACCCCGGTGGAATTCTGCGGCATGCTGCTGGCCATGGCGCTCACCGCCAAGACCGCGGTGGACCGGCATTTCGAGGTGATGGACTCGGTGAACACCATCACCAGCCCGGACCAGCCGCGCCGCCCCGCCGAGCTGAAGGGCGCCCTGAGCTTCAACAACGCCACCTTCGCCTACGAGGATGCCCCGGACAAGCCGATCCTCAAAGACATCAGCCTCGACATCAAGCCCGGTGAAACCATGGCCCTGGTGGGAATCACGGGCAGCGGCAAGAGTGCACTGCTCCAGCTGGTCCCCCGGCTGTACGAGGTCACCGACGGTTCCATCACCATCGACGGGGTGGACCTGCGGGAGTTCAGCGTCGAGGAGCTCCGCACTGTGGTCGCCGTCGCGTTTGAAGACACCACCCTGTTCTCCAGCTCCGTCCGCGACAACGTCCTGCTCGGCGCACCGGCCGGCCTTCCGGCCGAGCGCCGGGAAGAAGCCCTCGAGGAGGCGCTCGACGTCGCCCAGG
Source organism: Arthrobacter sp. YAF17 (assembly GCF_052113365.1). Lineage (NCBI taxonomy): Bacteria > Bacillati > Actinomycetota > Actinomycetes > Micrococcales > Micrococcaceae > Arthrobacter > Arthrobacter sp. YAF17. The sequence continues at coordinate 120,999 of NZ_JBFRDB010000016.1, forward strand.
CTCACTTCGCGTACTCCCTCCCCGAGGGCATCGACACGCTGATCGGCGAGGAAGGCCTCAGCCTGTCCGGCGGCCAGCGGCAGCGCATCGCCCTGGCCCGCGCCATCGCCGCCCGGCCCAGGGTCCTGGTTTTGGACGACCCGTTGTCCGCCCTCGACGTCCACACCGAGGAACTGGTCGAGACCAGGCTGCGGGAGGTGCTGACCGACACCACGACGCTGATCGTGGCCCACCGGCCGTCCACGGTCGCGCTGGCGGACCGGGTGGCGCTGCTGGAGGACGGACGCATCACGGCCGTCGGCACCCACACCGAACTGCTCGCCGGGAACCGCCACTACCGCTACGTGATCGCCAGCCTCGACCCTGAACCGCGGGACCTCGACTCCGAGCTGCTGGATTCCGAATTGTCAGATCTCAATGCCGAGGAGATTTCCCGATGAGCAGCGCCACCTTCGGCACCGCGAACGAGGACAACGCGCACCTGTCCAAAGGCGAAAGCAAGACCGTCCGGCGCCGCTCCCTGGCCCTGCTGGGCTCACTGATCCGCCCGGTCCGCAAGCGGTTCTGGCTGACCATTGCCGCCGTCGTGCTGTCCCAGGCGGCGCGGGTCGCCGGGCCCGCGCTGATCGCCTTCGGCATCGACCGGGCACTTCCGGCCCTGACCGCCGGCGACAGCCTCCCCCTGCTGCTCACCGGCGCCGCCTACCTCGCCGCCGCCGTCGCGACGGCCTGCCTCACCGCCCTGTACGTGACCTCGACGGCGCGGCTGAGCCAGGCGATGCTCCTGGACCTGCGGGTACGGGTCTTCCGGCACACCCAGCGGCTCAGCCTGGAATTCCACGAAAAGTACACCTCGGGGCGCATCATCGCGCGGCAGACCTCGGACCTGGAGGCGCTCCGCGAACTCCTGGACTCAGGGATCAGCTCGCTGGCCTCCGGGATGCTGTTTATGGTCTTCACCGCCATCACCGTGTTCGCCCTCGACTGGCGCAGCGGGCTCCTGGTCCTCGCCGCCGGCGTGCCGATGTACTTCCTGGCCCGCTGGTACCAGAAGCACTCCCAGATCGCGTTCCGCGAGTCCCGCGTTGTCTCGGCCCGGCTGATCGTGCACTTCGTCGAAACCATGACCGGCATCCGCGCGGTCAAGGCTTTCCGCAAGGAACGCGAAAACGCCGAGCACTACGCCGGCCTCTCCGAGGACTACCGCAAGGTCACGGTCCGCTCCATCAACCTCAACGGCGTCTTCCAGCCCGGCCTGGTGCTGATCGGGAACGTCTGCGTCGCCGTCGTCCTGCTGTTTGGCGGCTTCCGCGTGCTCAGCGGCGATCTGGCCGTCGGTGTGCTGCTGGCCCTGATCCTGTCCACCAAACGCTTCTTCCAGCCGGTGGACCAGATGGCCATGTTCTACAACTCGTTCCAGAGCGCCCAGGCAGCGCTGGAGAAGGTCTCCGGGCTGCTCGAGGAGGTCCCCACCGTCCGGCCGCCCAAGAACCCGGTGGCCCTGCGCGACGCCAAGGGAGCCATCGACTTCACGGGCGTCGAGTTCCGCTACGGCGACGGGCCGGTCATCATCCCGGCCATGGACCTGCACATCCCTGCCGGCCAGACGGTGGCGCTTGTGGGCCAGACCGGCGCCGGCAAATCCACCCTCGCGAAGCTGATCGCCCGCTTCTACGACGTCTCCGCCGGCTCCCTCACGCTCGACGGCGTGGACCTGCGGGAGCTTGCGACGGCGGACCTGCGGCGGAACGTCGTTATGGTCACCCAGGAGGCCTTCCTGTTCAGCGGTTCCGTCGCGGACAACATCGCCCTCGGCCGGCCCGAAGCCTCCCGCGGGGAGATCGAGGACGCCGCCAGGGCCGTGGGCGCGCACGATTTCATCACGGAACTGCCGGACGGCTATGACACCGACGTCAACAAGCGCGGCGGACGGGTCTCCGCTGGGCAGCGTCAGCTCATCAGCTTCGCCCGGGCCTTCCTGGCCCGGCCCGCCGTCCTGATTCTGGACGAGGCCACGTCGTCGCTGGACATCCCGTCCGAGCGGCTGGTGCAGACAGGCCTGGCCGGGCTGCTGCAGGGCATCGACGCCGACAGCGGCCGGACCGCCCTCATCATCGCGCACCGCCTGTCGACGGTGGAGACCGCGGACCGCGTCCTTGTGGTCCATGACGGGCGCGTGGTCGAGGACGGCACCCCGGAGCAGCTGATCGGCGGCGGCGGCCGCTTCGCGCAGCTGCACGGCGCCTGGAAGGACTCGCTGGTCTGACAACCGGAGCTGGGCGCGCCCCGGTGCGTTCCGTGCGGCTTCTGTTGCAGGAAGACGGCGGCCCGATTTCACATCCGGAGCCCCATCCGATACTCTTGTGAAGTTGCTTTTGAAGCAACGGATCGGGATGTGGCGCAGCTTGGTAGCGCGCGTCGTTCGGGACGACGAGGTCGCAGGTTCAAATCCTGTCATCCCGACCAATCAAAAGAGGGCCTTCCATTGGGAAGGCCCTCTTTTTGTTTTCAGCCGGCCGGCGATGCAGGCGCCCCGCCGCAGTCGACCGGGGTTCCGGGGTTCCGGGGTTCCGGGGTTCCGGGGTTCCGGGGCAAAAAATAACTCCGGGACATGGTTCGCGCATGTCCCGGAGCTATCAAAGAGCCAATGCTTACATCGGGTCCGGCCAGTTGCCGATGTTGGTGGAGAAAGTCATCGGGTCCGGCCAGTTGCCGATGGCCGAGAGGCTTCCCTGGCTGGAGCTCATGGGGTCGGGCCAGTTGCCGATGGACAGGGTGGTGCCCATGGGGTCCGGCCAGTTACCGATGGCACTTACGGACAGGACTGCCGGAGCCGCTGCGGAGAAGGCCAGCGCCCCTGCCAAGGCGACGGAAGCTGCAATCTTCTTGAACATGTGGGTTCCTCAATACGAGTCGGAAACGCGATTCGGATACATTACAAAGCGAGCACTAGCCCTTGTTGACATACATTGTAAAATGGCTTGCACAGAGACTGTCAAGCATTTAGTACAAAGACTGTCCGGAATTAGGAGGAACCCGTGGGGAACGGATTCGGGGAGAAACTCCGAGCGGAACGGCTCGAACGCGGCCTGACGCAAGCGGAATTGGGACGGGACTTGTACTCGCCCAGCTACATCTCCCTGCTGGAGACCGGACGCCGCGAACCGACCGCCGATGTCATTGAGGAACTGGCCCGGCGGCTCGAGCTGGCGCCCAAAGCGCTGGAAGCGTGGAGCCAGCCGGTGTCCGTCAGCGACGCCGAATACGTGCTGGCCGGCCTGTACGCGCGCCAGGCCTGGGACCTGCGGGACTACGCGCTGGCGGCAACTCACGCCGCGTCGGCGGCCCAGATCGCCCTCGAAGCCAAGAACACCAGCGCCTGGTGGAACATGAGCTACATGCAGGCCGAGTGCCTGATGAAGCAGGGCCAGCTGAAGGAATGCCAGGACCTGGTCCAGCGGCTGCTGGACCACCCGATGGCCGCCGAGTCGGCGGGCCTGGGCGTCCGGGCACGGCAGATGCTCGCGGCCGTGTGCCACGGCCAGGGGCAGCTGACGGTCGCCGTCGGGCATGCGCAGGAGGCGGTGCGGCTCTGCGCCGAACTGCCCAAGGGCTCCACGCTGATCATTGGTGCGCTGCGCGCCCTGATCGGCGCGCTGGCCGAAAGCGGCCGGTTGGATGAGGCCTGGGAATACTGCCAGGCCATGAACGAGCAGATGGATGACCATTCCATGACCCAGCTGGCCGGCGAGGTCGCCTGGGTGATCGGCAACGTGGCCTTCATGCGCCATGACTACCCGGAGGGCATCAAGTACCACGAGCGGGCGGCGCAGCTGCTCTCCCCCGCGAACGACATCGACCTCTGGGCCCGGTTCAACAAAGCCTCGGCCGCCGTCCGTCTGTCCTCAGGGATCGTGGAGCCGGAGACGCTCACCTCGATCGAGCGGGCGGAGCTGGCGCTCTCGATCGTTGGCGGCAACAAGACCGATCAGCTCGAGGTGGCGTTCATCCGCGCCCGCTGGCTCTACCTGACCGGCGATATTGTGGCGGCCGTCCAGAAGCTGCGGGAGATCCACGCCGAAAAGGACGCCCTCGCCAAGCACGTCGCCGGCGAGGTGGCCCTCCTGCTGGGCAAGGCGCTCAAGGCCGCCGGCGAATCCGACGAGGCCCTTGTCTATCTCGAGGAAGCCCAGAAGGAATTCAGCGCAGCGGGCGCCTCGGACCGGGTCCAGCAGGCGATGGACGCCGTGCTGGAGATCCGGCTGGCGCAGCGGCGCGCGCAGGCCGCCACTTCGCCCGGAGCCGGGGCGGCCCGCTCCGCGACGGCTTAGGCGAACGTCCGGCCGGTGAGCTTCTCGAAAGCCTCGACGTAGCGGCTGCGGGTACGGGCGACGACGTCGGCCGGCAGGGCCGGCGGCGCCACGTCCGAGGACTTGTCCCAGCCGGACTCGGCCGAGGTCAGCCAGTCGCGGACGTACTGCTTGTCGTAGGAGGGCTGGGCCTTGCCCGGCTCGTACGTGGCGGCATCCCAGAACCGTGAGGAATCCGGGGTGAGCACCTCGTCGCCGAGCGTGATGACGCCGGTGGCGGCGTCGAAACCGAATTCCACCTTGGTGTCGGCGAGGATGATGCCGCGGCCGCGGGCGATCTCCTCGGCCTTGGTGTAGATCTCCAGCGTGAGTTCGCGCAGCCGGGCGGCGACGTCCTCCCCCACGGTGACGACGACGGCCTCGTAGGTGATGTTTTCGTCATGCTCGCCCACCTCGGCCTTCGCGGAGGGGGTGAAGATCGCTTCCTCGAGCCGGGACCCGTCCACCAGGCCTTCCGGCAGGGGAATGCTGCACACGGTGCCGGACTCCCGGTACTCGAGGAGGCCGGAGCCGGTGAGGTAGCCGCGGGCGATGCATTCGACCTGGAACATGTCCAGTTTTTTGCAGATCATTGCCCGGCCTTCGACGGCGGCGGGCACGCCGGCGTCGACCGTGGACGCGAGCACGTGGTGTTCGACGCCGAGCTGTTCGAACCACCACAGGCTCAGCTGGGTCAGGATGCGGCCTTTGTCCGGGATCTCGCTGGCGAGCACGTGGTCGTAGGCGCTGATGCGGTCACTGGCGACCACCAGGACGCATTCCTGGCCGATGCGCTCCGTGATGGACTCGTCCAACGGGACGTAGAGGTCGCGGACCTTGCCTGAGTAGATGTGCTTCCAGCCGGGAAGGTCCAGCGTCTCGGTGTCCAGGCCTCCGGCGGGCATGGCGGATTCAGTCGCATTCATTCTCAGGCCTTCGCTTTCGTGGCGGCGGCGCCGGGCGACTGCACTTTGATCTCGCCGCGGGCCGCCTTTCCGCCGATGTCGGTGCGGAACTGGCTGCCGTCCAGCTGGACGAGTTCGACGCCGTCGTACGCCCGTTCGCGGGCCTCGACGAGGTCCGTGCCGAGCGCGACGACGGCGAGGACCCGGCCGCCGGCGGAGACCACTTTGCCTTCGTCGTCGAGCCGCGTGCCGGCGTGGATCACGTGGACGCCTTCGATCGACTCCACTTTCTTGAGCCCGCGGATGCGGTCGCCGGTGCGCGGGGCATCCGGGTAGTTTTCGGCGGCGACGACGACGGCGACGGCGGTTTCCTTGGACCAGCGCAGCGGCTGGACCTTGTCCAGCCCGCCCTTGGCGGCTGCCATGAGCAGCCCGCCGAGCGGGGTCTTGAGGCGGGCGAGGACGGCCTGGGTTTCCGGGTCGCCGAAGCGGACGTTGAACTCGATTACCCGGGTGCCGCGGGACGTCAGGGCCAGTCCGACGAAGAGCACACCGACGAACGGGGTGCCGCGGTGGGCCATCTGGTTGACCGTGGGCTGGGCGACGCGGTCCAGGACCTCCTGGACGAGGCCTTCGGGCGCCCATTCCAGCGGGGTGTAGGCGCCCATGCCTCCGGTGTTGGGGCCCTCGTCGTTGTCGAAGATCCGCTTGAAGTCCTGGGCCGGGGAGAGCGCCACGGTGTTGCTGCCGTCGCAGAGGACGAAGACGGAGACCTCGGGGCCGTCGAGGAACTCCTCGATGACCACGGTTCCGCCGGCGTCGAAGCAGGTCTGGGCGTGGGCGAGGGCCTCGGCCCGGTTGTTGGTGACGACGACGCCCTTGCCCGCGGCGAGCCCGTCGTCCTTGACGACGTAGGGGGCGCCGAAGGTGTCGAGCGCGTCGGCGGCTTCCTCCGCGGTGCCGGCAACCCGGGCCATCGCCGTGGGGACCCCGGCCTCGGCCATGACTTCCTTGGCGAACGCTTTGGAGGCCTCTAGCTGGGCCGCGGCCTTGCTGGGGCCGAACACCGGGATGCCGGCGGCTCGGACGGCGTCGGACACGCCAGCGGCAAGCGGCGCCTCCGGGCCGACCACCACGAGGTCGACGGTGAGCCTGGTGGCCAGGGCAGCGACGGCGGCCGGATCGTTCGCGTCGATGGCGTGTGTGGGGACCAGTTTGCTGATGCCGGCGTTGCCCGGGGCCGCATGGACCTCGGACACGTTCGGGTCTGCAAGCAAGGATCGGACAATGGCGTGTTCGCGGCCGCCGGGGCCGATGACAAGTACCTTCACAGTTCCCAAGGGTACTTTGTGGACCCGGCAGGCTCCTAAGCTGTGACCACCACCGGACATGCCCAGCCCCGGCCGCGCCCACTGGACATAACGCCACTATGTCCATCCCCGCGCCCGAAGGGAGGGCATGCCCCCGGTGGTGGCCCCGCCCGCCGGGCCATCCTCGGAGCTGTCAGCTACGAAGACCTGTTATGGACAAGCCCAGCACGCAGACGCCCGCCACGGAAGAATCCAGCGCGGAAGAACTCAGCATCGAGGAGCGCGCCCGGAAGCGGCCCGGCAAGCGCCCGGCCGCCAGGTGGCTGTCCGGACCCACCGCCCTTGCCGCGCTGGCGGGGGTGGCCGCCGCCGCCGTCGTGCTGTCCGTGGCGGAACTGGTTGGCGCATTCTTCACGGCGCGGGCGACGCCGGTGATCGCCCTGGGCTCGACCTTCATCGACTTCACGCCGCCGTGGATGAAGGACTTCGCGATCGCCACTTTCGGCACGAACGACAAGCTCGCCCTGTTCGTCGGCATGGGGGTGACCATCCTGCTGCTCGCGTGCGTCCTGGGCATCGTGGCGTACCGCAAGTGGGCCCTCGGCGTCGCAGGCGTGCTGCTGATGGGTGCCGTGATCGTCGCGAGCGTGGTGACCCGGGCCAGTGTGAAGCCGCTGGACGCGATTCCCACGCTGATCGGCACCGTGGCCGGACTCATTGCGCTCCGCTTCCTGATCACGCGGCTGTGGCGGATGCAGGAGTGGCCGGAAATGGACGCGGACCTGGCAGCCAAGGACCCGGAACGTCCCGCAACGAGCCGCCGCGCTTTCTTCGCCGCGACCGGAATCACCGCCGCAGCCTCAGCCATCGCCGCGACCGGCGGTCGCATGCTCAGCTCGGCCCGCAGCAACATCGCCCAGGCCCGCGAATCCCTCCAGCTCCCGGCACCGGCCAAGTCGGCCCCCGCCGTGCCCGCTGGGGTGCAGTCCAAGGCGCCGGGGGTTACGCCGTGGCTGACGCCCAACAACGACTTCTACCGCATTGACACGGCCCTGAGCGTGCCCGAAGTCAACGTCCAGGACTGGGAGCTGCGCATCCACGGCCTCGTGGAACAGGAAGTCCGGCTCAGCTTCCAGGACCTGCTCGACGCGGACCTGATCGAGTCCCACGTCTCGCTGACGTGCGTGTCCAACCCGGTCGGCGGTAACCTGGCCGGCAACGCCAAATGGCTGGGCATGCCCATCCGTGACGTGCTCAAGATGGCCCGGCCCAAGGAGGGCGCGGACATGGTGCTCTCCACCTCGATCGACGGCTTCAGCGCCTCGACACCGCTCGAGGTCCTGCAGGACGACCGTGACGCCATGCTGGCAATCGGCATGAACGGTGAGGCGCTGCCGCTGGAACACGGCTATCCGGTGCGCATGGTGGTCCCGGGCCTGTACGGCTTCGTCTCCGCCACCAAGTGGGTGGTGGACCTGGAAGTCACCCGTTTCGCGGACAGCAAGGCCTACTGGACGCAGCGCGGCTGGTCCGAGCGCGGCCCCATCAAGACCATGGCCCGGGTGGAAGTCCCGAAGTCCTTCGCCAGGGTCCCGGCCGGGCGGGTCGCGATCGGCGGCACCGCCTGGGCCCAGACGCGCGGCATCACCAAGGTTGAGGTGCAGATCGACAACGGACCCTGGACCGAAGCCACGCTTTCCGACGAGGCCTCACTCATCACCTGGCGCCAGTGGTCCTTCGACTGGGACGCCACCCCGGGCCCGCATTACATCAAGGCCCGCGCCACCGACGGAACCGGCGAGGTCCAGACGGACAAGCGGGCGGATCCGGTGCCCGACGGCGCCTCGGGCTGGCAGTCGCTGATGGTGACCGTGGAATAACGGGGTATCACTGCCGGGCACCATAGACTTGCTGTATGCCCTTGAATTCGCATGCCACCTTCACCGTCGAGTCCGCCGTCGAACTGGCCGTCGTTGAACGCAGCGGCTTTGTGGAGTCCCGGCACATCGGCTCCGCCGTCCTTATCGCCGGGGACGGCACCGTCGTCACCGAACTGGGCGACATCACCACCCCGATCTACGCCCGGTCCACGCTGAAGCCGTTGCAGGCCCTCGCCTCCATGCAGGCCGGCGTCCCCCTGCGCGGCGCGCAGGCAGCGATCGCCTGCGGCAGCCACGTCGGCTCGCTGGACCACATGGACGTCGTCGAGGGCATGCTCAAGGCCGCGGGCGTCAAGGAAGAGCAGCTCCTGTGCCCGGCCGCCTGGCCCGAGGACGAGACGGCCCGCAACTGGCTGGTCCGCTCCGACCGGGGCATGTCCAAGCTCGCCTTCAACTGCTCCGGGAAGCACGCCGCGTTCCTCTGGGCCTGCACCGAGAACGGCTGGGACACCCACAGCTACCTCGAGCCCAACCACCCGCTGCAGCAGCGCATCCGCTCCGTGATCGAGGAGTACTGTGGCGAAAACATCGCCCACCTCGGCATTGACGGCTGCGGCGCCCCTGTAGCTGCGGTCTCCCTGACCGGACTGGCCCGTGCCTTCTCCAAACTCGCCAAGGCCCCCGGGGACAAGAACTCCAACGCCCGCGCCGCCACGATCGCCACCTCGATGCTGGACTACCCATGGGCAGTGCAGGGCAAGGGCGAATGCAACACCATCGTCATGGACGAGCTCGGCGTCCTCGCGAAGATCGGCGCCGAGGGCGTGCTGGTGATGGCCACGCCCACCGGCGCCTCCGTCGCCATCAAAGTCCTTGACGGCAACATCCGGGCCACCACGCTCGTCGGCCTGACCCTGCTGGCGGCTGCCGGCGCCGTCGACGTCCCGGAAGTGGCCAGCGTCCTGGACAAAGTTGTTGCCCCCGTGCTCGGCGGCGGCCGGCCGGTGGGCAAGATCCGGCTCGGCCACGCGGTCTCGGCGCTGCTCGACTGACGCGGCGGCCGACGGCGGCGTTCCCCGGCTGAGGGGACGGCCGGCGGCGGCGCCGGCCGAATCACGAGGCAGGACCTCCGGTCGCGCTGCCCTGACGCGTTTTGCGGACCGATTTTGCTGGACGAGGCCCTCCGGATCGGGCAGTCTTGATGGTTCCGGACGTTCGCTCCGGTTGCACGCCCGGACCCTGGTACCGAACGGAGCAGCATGGTGACTTCCGGCCAGCCCCCGGCGCCGCGGCTCCTCCCGCTCCTGGCCGCCGGCCTGACGCTGCTGGTTCTCGGTGCCGTCCCTTCCGCCGGTTCCCCGTCCGCGCTGCCCGCCGCCCCGGCAGCCGGTCAGCTCCCCGCCCAGGCGCCTTCCACGCCGGCGGCTGAGGGAAATGAAACGCCCGACGCCGGCGCACCGGCCGCCACGCCGACATCCACGGCACCTCCACCCGAGTCACCCGCGGCATCCAGCCCCGCCGCCGGGACGGTGACCGTCTCCACCGCAGCCGAACTCAGCGCAGCCCTCGCTGCGGCTCTCCCGGGCCAGACCATCCGGCTCAACGACGGCGCCTACACCGGAAAGTTCGTGGCCGCAGCATCCGGCACGGACTCGGCTCCCATTACCCTGACCGGTTCCCGCGCTGCCGTCCTCAGCTCCGGGTCACTGAAATCCGGCTACGGGCTGCACATCACCGGCAGCTACTGGCAGGTCTCGGGCCTGTCCGTCGCGCAGTCCGCGAAGGGAATTGTCCTGGACGGATCCGCCCACACCGTCCTGGACAACGTCGACGTCGGCAGTATCGGCAGCGAGGCAGTGCACTTCCGTGCCAGCAGCACGGACTGCACCATGCGGGACTCGGAGATCCACGACACGGGCCTGGTCAAGCCTGGCTTTGGCGAGGGCATCTACGTGGGCAGCGCCAAGAGCAACTGGGAGGCCGTGATGGGGTCCGCCACGACCCCTGACCGTTCGGACCGGGTCCTGATCAGCAACAACCGCGTCTCCCGGACGGCTGCCGAAGGGATCGACATCAAGGAGGGCACCACGGGCGGCAAGATCACCGGAAACAGCTTTTCCGGGGCGGGGTTCTCCGGCGCCAACTCCGCCGATTCCTGGGTGGACGTCAAGGGTAACGGCTACACCGTGGCCGGCAATTCCGGGTCAGACACCAAGCTCGACGCCCTGCAGGTGCACAACGTCCTGGACGGCTGGGGCCGCGACAACGCCTTTTCGGGCAACACCGTTCAGGGCGGAGTGCCGGGCTACGAAGTCTGGATCCAGTCCGGGGACCTGGGCAACACCGTCCGGTGCCAGCCGAGCGCTGCGGGCCGGGGACTCACCAACATCCCGTGCACGCCCTGACGGGGGCCGCCAGGGCAATCCCGCAGCTCAGGCTGGAGTGCCGGTGGCGCCGTCGCGCGCGTCCTCGAGCAGAATGACAGTCCTCGGCTGGTAGGGACGGCCCAGGGCGCGGTACTCCCAGCCCTTCGCGGTGTAGTCGCTGGCATCGAGGGCATGCCGGCCATCAACAATGAGCCGCCGGCGGACAAACCCCGCAAGGTAGTCCGGGTCAGCGTGGCGGAATTCCTCCCATTCGGTGAGCAGCGCCACCACATCAGCCTGGGCCACCGCCTCCTCCATCGACGCGACGTAGTTGAGGTCCGGGTAGAGCCGGTGGGCATTGGCGTTGGCCTGGGGGTCGTAGACGGTCACCGCGGCACCCTCCAGGTACAGGAGCCGGGCGACGTCGAGTGCCGGGGCGTCGCGCACGTCGTCGGAATTTGGCTTGAAGGCCGCGCCGAGGGCCGCCACCCGCACGCCCGCGAGGGTCCCGCCGGCGAGTTCCCGGATCAGGTCCACCGTGCGGACGCGCCGCCGGTTGTTGATCGAATCGACCTCGCCCAGGAAGCTGACGGCCTGGCCCACACCCAGTTCCTCGGCGCGGTGCCGGAAGGCCYGGATGTCCTTGGGCAGGCAGCCGCCGCCGAATCCCAGTCCGGGCTTGAGGAACCGCCGGCCGATCCGGTCGTCAAGGCTCAGCGCCTGGGCCAGCAGGCTGACGTCGGCGCCGGTGGCTTCGCAGACCTCGGCCATGGCATTGATGAAGGAGATCTTCGTGGCAAGGAAGGAATTGGCGGCCACCTTGACCAGTTCCGCGGTGGCCAGGTCGGCCACGATCAATGGAGTGCCGGTACTGAGGATCGGGGCGAAGACCGTGCGGAGCTGCCCCTCCGCCCACGCGGACTCCACCCCTATGACGAGGCGGTCCGGGAAGAGGGTATCCTGCACCGCGAATCCCTCGCGGAGGAATTCCGGGTTCCAGGCCAGCTCCAGTTCGGGCCCGATCGGCGAGATGTCCTTGACCATCCCGCTCAGCCGGGCCGCCGTTCCGATCGGAACGGTGGACTTGCCGACGAGCAGGGCCTTGCGGGAAATGCGCGCGGCCAGGGAACTGAAGGCCTCCTCGACGTAGCTCAGGTCCGCGGCCCCCGATCCGGCGGCCTGCGGCGTGCCGACGCAGAGGAAGTGGACGTCGCCGAACTGTGCCACCTCGTCGAAATCGGTGGTGAAGTGCAGGCGGCCCGAGGCGAGGGCCTCGTCAAGTTTCTCGGGCAGGCCGGGTTCGAAAAACGGGACGCAGCCGGCGCAGAGCATGTCGATCTTGTTCCGGTCAACGTCGGCGCCGAGCACCTCGTAGCCCATGATCGCCATGCAGATGGCGTGTGTGGCGCCGAGGTACCCGGTGCCGGTGACAGTGACCCTGGGATTGGGCACAGCGGAGGACGGAGGGTTGCACATTGACTTCTCTCTTCCTGGGGAAAGCACCCTGGCTGGCGTCGACCGGCACGGTTGCGCCCGGCCCGGTTTTTCTAGGCGGTTTTGCAGGGTTGGTTCGAGACGCCCTTTCCGGCCTGGGAGGCGCTGTTGCTGCATTCGACGACGTTGCCGCGTACCGGAGTCAGCGAATAGCCGAAGCCGGGTCCGTTGACCTCGGCTGTGTTGTTACGGAATACATTCCCGGTGCCCCAGCCGTCGACAATCTCGTGGGTCTGAAATCCGTCCACCGGTGAATTTCGGCCGGAGTTATTGTCGATGGTCCAGTCATTGCCTTTCACATCCACCCAGGAATCGGCGCCGGCAATACTGGAACCATCGAAGCGGTTGTCGCGAACGATGCCCCCGGATGTCCCTTCCTTGATGTCAACACATTCTGCGGAAGTCCCGGAAATGTCATTTCCGGCGACCTCGTTGCGGTCGCTTTTATCCGGCCCGCAACCGCTGATGTCGCACCAGTTGCTTTCCGCCGAGCCGACGTAGACCCCTTCACCGAATTTCGGTTTCCGCAGCCCGGTGTCCCGGATCGAATTCTCCAAAACTTTGTTGTCGGTGCTGAATTTCCTGAGGTGGATGGCTTCGTCGCCGGTGTTGCTGACATCGAGGCCCCGCAGTACTGAGTGCGTCGTTTCATCGACCATCACGCCTTTCTGCCCGTTGCGTACGGCGAAACCCTGGAGCACCCAGTGGGATGCCCGGTTGAGGTGGAGCACGTAGCCGTCGTCGAGCCGCCCGCCGTCGAGGATGCTGCCGGCCGTGCCGCAGACTGTTACCGGCCGGCCTTCCGCCCCGTTTCCAGTGGCGGTGAAGTTGCCCGCATAGACGCCTGGCCTGAGGCCGATGACGGATCCGGGCGCGGGGTTCATCAGGGCGGCCTGAAGTTCCGCTGCGCTGGCTACGGTGACGGTGGCCGCCGGGCAGTCCCCGCCGGGCGGCGCGGCGGTGGGCCCCGGCGGCCCGATTGACCCCGGAGACCCGGTTGACCCCGGCGGCCCAGGCGATACGGTGCCGCGCCCGGAGTCGGCACCGCCCTCAACGCCGCCTGGGCCGGAGGGACCTGCCATGTTGCCCGCGGCAAGCCAGGCCGCTGCCCCGATCACCGCGGCAGCCAGCAGGGCAAGTGCCACCAGCCAGGGGCGGGCCGGGGTCATGGCCGGCTTCACTGCCGCAGTCCTGCGACGTCGTCGGGAACCACGAATCCCCGGCTGAGCGTGGTCAGCGGCACGCGTTCTTCGTAGGGGCTCCGGATCTGTGCCGTCCTCTTCTTCCGGACCACGGCGGTGAGCAGCAGCAGGCCGCCGAGCGCGATCCAGACCAGGCTCAGCGGCTGGAACATGGACCCTACGGCTTTGTCCACGGTGTAGGCCGGCGCCCACCCCAGCAGGTTGTTCTCCGTGACGGCGGCCCCGGCGGCCCCCTCCGCCCAAATGGCCGCGCTGCCCTGGCCGGCCACCGTGTTGCCCGCGACGATGGTGCCGCCCACCTCCCCAACAAGAGTGATTCCGTGGTTCGCAATGGAGCCCAGCGTATTGGCGGTGATGTCGGCCCGGGCGTTCCGGACGTAGATTCCGGTGTCCCCGCCGGTGATGGTGTTCCGGTACACCGCTGCAGAGGCGTGCGCGTCCCGGACCGCCACGGCCTGGAGCCGCTGGTCCCTGAACTCGTTCCGGCTGATGCCGACGCCGCTCGCTCCGTGGTTGACCACCACGCCCACCTCGTTGGCAGCAATGCGGTTGTTCTCGACGTCGAGGTTGCTGCCGCCGCTGAGCTCGATCCCGTACCGGGCGTTCCCCACCACCGAGCTTTCCGTCACGCGGTTGCCGCCGTAGGGAATCACGGCAGTGCCGACGGCGTTGGGCCCGTCCGCGAGGGGCCGTCCGTCGAATGAAATTCCGTTGCGGCCGTTGCGCTCCGCCGTGACCTCCTCCATGAGGACCCGCGTGGTCGAGCTGGCCACCGTGAAGCCATCCACCGCGTTGTCCGACGATCGTGTCCGGGTGATCTGCGCATCGGTGACGGCGCGGTGCAGGACAAGGCCGTCCACGAGGCTCCCGGTGATGGCCGAGTCCTCGATGATGATGTCCCGGGCGTTGGAGACAAACAGGCCAAAGGCGTTGCCGTCGATGGTGACGTCATCGATGCCGGCGGTCACCACGCTGTATTCCTGCTCCCTGGCGGCCCAGGCGGCCAGGACGTCCTCGGGAAGCACCCGCGCCCCGCCGGCGGCTGCCTCTGTGGCCTGCTCCGCCGTAGGCGGACCGCTCTGGAACGCCCCGACGTCGTCCGTTCCGGTCAGGGAGAGGCCGCCGGTGTTGCCGCTCCAGAACCCCAGGTTGGAGATGTTGGCGCGGGTCAGGGAGGCGTGTCCGCCGAGGACCCGGATGTAGGCGCGGCCGTCAGCGGTGCTCGTGTCGACGGCCTGCTCCGCGCTGTCCCAGCTGGTCACACGGACGTCCGCCGTCGCCGAGCCGGCCACGGTGAGGGACCCGCCCAGGGCAACAATGGAGACGAAGTGGTCCCGGGTGCTCTCCAGCCGGATGTCGAGTCCCTCCGGGCTGTCGGGGGCGAGCAGGGAAAGATTGGCCCCCGGCAGGACGACGATGCTCTCGGACAGGACGTAGGCGCCGTCCGGCTGACGGACAAAGCCCTTGGGCGTGAGGACCTCGAGATCGGCGAGGGTATACGGTTCGGGCCGGGCAGGGAGGATCAGGGTGTAGGTGGTGCCGGTGCGGAGGCGGAAGGCGCCCTCCAGCCCGTCCACCCGCCACCGGGCGACCGAAGCGACGGTGCGCACGTAGATGAGCCGTTCGTCTTCGCGTTGAACGAGCTGCGCTTCGCGGGCCGGGTCCCCGGGGTAGATTTCGCCTTGGACGTTGCCGTTGGCCGCGATTTCGTTCCGGCCCACGGGATCGAGCGGGCGCTGGTTGAACAGCTTGTCGGCCTGCAGGATCAGCGTGCCGGACCCCGCGAGGAGCACGGCGGCGAGGGTGACGAGCAGTCCCTGCCTGGTGGGTCTCATGTCGAGGCCGCCCCCGGCGTCAGGCTCCGGGCGTCCTGGCCGTCGCCGCCGACCTGGTCCGTATGCCGGGTGAGCCAGCCCTGCCTGTTCATCGTCGCGAAGGCGTATACCTTGATGGGCAGGGCAACCAGGATCACTGTGAGGGCGAAGACAGGCAGGATCAGGAGGTCCTTTGGCTCCCGGCGCAGGTGGGAGATGCCCCGGATGCCCCGGCCCAGCAGCAGCCAGCACGCGGCGGCCGCGAAACCCAGCGGCGTCGGGTCCAGCCGGTTGAAGATCAGGTAGAAGACCGTCAGCCCCATGGTCACGGGCGTCAGCAGGATCTGCAGCACCGTCACTTTGGTGACGAACGGGACGCGCCACAGCCAGCCCATGGCGATCGCGGTCAGGTAGCAGCGGTAGGAGTTCCGGCTCCAGCGGACCCGCTGCTTGACGAAGGCGCCGAAGGTCGACGGAAACATGGACAGCGCCTGCGCGGTGGACTGGTGGACCGTCCTGTACCCGGAGGCCAGGACCAGCCAGGTCAGGCGGCCGTCGTCGCCGGAGATGCACCGGCGGCCCATGAAGTACTCGTTTTCCAGATGCTCCAGGACCAGCAGCACGGCTTCACGGCGGTAGACGGCCGTCCGGCCCGAAATGCACGGCACCGCCCCGGCGCGGCCCATCGCCGGCACGTAGTCGAGATACCTGAGGTTGACCATCCAGTCCGCGATGCGCCGCCAGATGCTTGTGTTCCGCTGGTAGACGTTCTGGTGTGTGCCGACGGCGCCGACCCGGGGATCCGCGAACGGCATCTGGACGTTCCGGAGCAGGTCCGGTTTCCACCAGGTGTCGGAATCCGTGAGCACCAGGAGGTCGTATTGCGCGAGCCGCACGCCGGCGCCCAGGGCTGACCGCTTGCCCACGTGGTGGAACAGCACCGGCCGGATGGTCTTGTCCCCCAGCGCCGTGATGCGGCGGTACGCCTCGAGATCTTCGACGTCGAGGACAATGATGATCTCGTCAGGCCGCTGCTGGCGCCAGGATTCGAGGGCGCTCATGAGGATGTCGGGATCCTCGTGGAAGGACGGGACGATCACGGAGGTTGTGGCCTCGAAATCGTTCACCACCGGCCGGGCCCGGCGCGAGAGAATGAAGCGGTACAGCCACAGGCCCCACACAATGGCTCCGGCCACGGCCACGGGAAAGTATGGGGATGCCTCGGTGTAGAAATCGCTGAGGGCGGACCAATCGAATGTGGTTTTGGTTTGATTTTGCGGAATATCAAAAGAACGCATTATCGGCCTTCACTGCGGTGCGAATGAGAGAAGGGACGCTAAAGACTATTGCCCCCAATGTCGTTCGATGCGCCGTTCGATGCAAAAAGCGCCGCTACTTGCGGCCCGGTGTCCTGCGCCGCGCCTGACGAGCCACTTTGTGGGCCCGCCCGCGCCGTCCGTTTGCCGCCGTCACTTCGGCTGGCTGCACTTCGAGCATGGGCTTACGGCGGTAAGCCACGCTAGGGATTTGCGTACGCGATTAGTAGGGCACCCTACTGGTATTTGCGTTGGCATTACCTAGGTTCAATTGAGGGTAGCTACTCGCTTTTACTGCTACTAATGGCCGAATAGTTGTCAAGGATGTTTACAAAATATGAATTACGTGAGGGGTAGGGTGGAATAGGCAACCGCCCGGCGGCCCTCGGCAGAGGCGCTGGCCGCGTTAGCTGCTTTGCGACATACAGGAGGCAAAATTAATGGTTGTACAACGCCGCCGGATAGCCCTGGACGAGGGCCGCGCGGCCCTCGCAGCATGGCAGTCAACCAATACCCGCATGCCGGATTCCGCCGGAAGTGATGCCGCGGAAACGGGCGCACCTGTCCCGCGCAGCACTCTTGCGACGGCGGTCCGCTACTCCCTGGAGGAGGTCACCGCGCGGGCGCCCGGGAACTCGGTGGAAGTGCGGGTTCCGCCCTTCGGCGTGACCCAGTGCGTGGAGGGCCCGCGGCATACCCGCGGCACTCCTCCGAATGTGATTGAGTGCGACGCCGCCACCTGGCTCGCGATGGTCAGCGGGCACCTGAGCTGGGCAGACGCCGTCGATGCCGGGCGGGTAGCCGCCTCGGGGCTGCGCGCCGACCTGTCCGGGCTGCTGCCGCTGTGAGCGCGCCGGCCTCCCCGGCTAACCGCGTCCGATAAACGGCATCCCTGCGGCCGTGATCACGAGGGACCCGATGCTGGCGGAGGGCGGCATCCCGGCCATCAGCAACACCGCGCGGGCGGCGTCGTCCACCGGGAAGGTCGGCTCAACACGGCTGCTGCCGTCGGCCTGAACGGCCCCGGAGCCGACTCCGATCGTGTCCGTCAGCTCCGTGGCCGTGTTGCCGATGTCGATCTGCCCGCACGTGATGCCGAAGCCGCGGCCGTCGAGTTCGATGCTCTTGGTCAGCCCGGTCACGGCGTGTTTGGTGACCGTGTAGGCAACGGTCCGGGGCCGGGGTGAGTGCGCGGCGATCGATCCGTTATTGATGATCCGCCCGCCCTGCGGCGACTGCGCCTTCATGGCCCGTACGGCGGCGGCGGCGCACAGCATGGAACCGGTCAGGTTCACCGCCACGGTGGCGTCCCAGTCCGCGAGGCTGATTTCGTCCACGGAGGCGGCCGGACCGAACACACCGGCGTTGTTGAAGAGCACATCCACCCGGCCCCAGTGCTGGAGGGCTGCGGCGAAAAGCCGCTCGACGTCGTCGGGCATGGTGATATCGCACGGAACGGCGAGCGCCTGGGCATGTCCCGCGCCGGTCTCCAGCAGCTGCGCTTCCCGCCGACCCGCCAGCACCACCCGGTACCCTTCGGCGAGCATGAGCCTGGCCACCGCCCGGCCGATCCCCGATCCGGCGCCGGTGACTACTGCTACGCGGCCGGGCAAGTGCTGTCGTGTCATCCGGCTAGCGTATGCCGAGTTCGCATTTCACGGCAGTGGTCCGCGCCAACATTGCGGCCAAGTGTCATGTCGCGGAGGGGTGGCCGTCCCCGCGCCGGCGGGAACGCCGGCCGGCACGAAAGCCGGACCAGAACGTCAGCGCCAACAGGCCCGCACCGGTCAGCACCACGCCCGCCCATTTCTCCCGGTCCATGATCAGCATGCCCTGCGGGACGAAGGTCTGTTGGGACAGCGGGGCGTAAGCAAACCAGCCGAAACTCTCCTGCTGCACCGGCACCGACAGCAGGACGATTCCCGCCAAGATCAGGGCCAGTGCCACGAGCGGCACAGCCACACGGGCCAGCCGTGTGGCGCGCGACGGCCCGGATTGCCGGTCCCCTGACGGGCCGTCCCCTACTGGATCGCCCCCTGCCGGACCGTCCCCCGATGGATTCATGGGAACACTGTAACCGCCGGCTGTCCCGCTAGCTCCGCCGGACGCGGGCGGCGAGCTTTCCGATGGCGCTGTCCCGGAGGTTCTCCATCAGCGCCCGCGGACCCGGATATATTTCGACGGCGCCGGCGTCCCGGAGTTCCGCCTCGCTGGTGCCACCGCAGGTCAGGCCGATGGCCGGAATGTCGAGCTTCCCTGCGGCGTAGATGTCCCACACGGCGTCGCCCACGAAGACTGCGTCCGCTGCCGGCGCACCAACGGCGTTGAGGGCGGCCACGAGGATGTCCGGGGCCGGCTTGCTCTCCTTCGCGTCTGCCGAGCTGGTGGCGGCATCGATGAAGGCGTCGGCGCCGATCGTGGCCCGCAGCACCTCGAGGTCTCGTTCCCGGGCGGAGGATGCCAGCGCCACGGCGAGTCCGCTGTCGTGGCAGCCAGCCAGCAGCTCGCGGGCGCCGTCCAGCGGGCGCAGGGCCGGCCAGAAAGTGGAGAACACTGCGGCGTGCGAGGTCATGATGGTGCTGTCCTGGCCGGTGTCCCGGTCAGCGGGCAGCAGCTTGGCAAGGATCTTGTCCCCGCCCATCCCGACCGCGCGGTGAATGCTCGCCATCGGTACGTCGTACCCGGCCTGCCGGAAGGCCTGCCACCACGCCAGCGTGTGGAGGTAGGCCGAGTCGACCAGGGTGCCGTCGACGTCGAAGAGCACGGCGGCCTTGCGCCCCGGACGGGACGTGCTGGCGGTCATGGAATCTGGGGCGCCCGGGCCAAGGGGGCCGCCAGGATCCGCGTCAGTGATGAGCCCGCGCCCGTTTTCCTGCGGCCAGTGAACCGCCAGCCAGGGAGGTTCCACGGCCGGCACCCCCTGCGGTCCGTCGGGTCATCCTCGTCAGCGGGCCCGCGGGTGCGGCCTGCCCGCCGGCACTGCGGTCCCGGATGAGCCCGGTGCCGGCAATTTCACGGGCCTGGGCGATGCCTGCCACGGCTGCCCTCTTGGTGGGAAAGGTGACGGAGACAGCCATCAGGCTGCCGGCCCCGTCAAGCATGCGGATCCGGTAGCCGCCGTCGGGCGCGTCCACGAGTTCGAAATATCCAGCCATCGCACACTCCTCTGTCCTCTACCCCGGGGTGGGATATTAGTAAGTATACTTATCTAAGGTCTGGACGAACACCATTTTCCTCCCGGTTCCCGGCGCAGCTCCCCTGTTCAGCGGCCCGGGAGCGGGGCGTCGCTGCGGCGTACACCCACTTCATTCAGTTCCAGGGCGCTCCTCACAAGAGCAAAGTGGCTGAAGGCCTGCGGCGTATTGCCGAGCTGACGCCCGTCCTCGACGCTCCATTCCTCGCTCAGGAGTCCGACGTCGTTGCGCAGCGCCAGCAGCCGCTCGAACAGTTCCTGCGCCTCATGGTGCCGGCCGGCCCCCAGGAGGGCCTCGACGAGCCAGAACGAACAGGCCAGGAACACCCCTTCCTCGCCGGACAGCCCGTCGTCGCATTCAGCCGGCTTGTAGCGGCGCAGGAATCCGTCGTGGGTGAGTTCACCCTGGACGGCGTCAATCGTGCCGATCATGCGCGGGTCATCCGGGGGCAGGAACCCGACGCGCGCGATGAGCAGCAGGCTCGCGTCGAGCTCCGGCCGCCCGTAAGACTGGACGAACGTATTGCGTTCGGCATCGAACCCGCGGGACATGACGTCGGCGCGGATCGTTTCCCGCAGTTCCTCCCACCGGTCCGCGGGGCCGGGCAGGCCGAAGTCCCGGACGCCCTTGACCATCCGGTCGGCCGCCACCCACGCCATCACCTTGGAGTGCGTGAAATGGCGCCGCGGCCCGCGCATCTCCCAGAGTCCGTTGTCAGGCCGGCGCCAGGCGGACTCCAGGTGCTCCATCAAAGCGAGCTGCACATCCCAGGATTCGTCGGTGCTTGTCAGCAGCGAATTCCGGGTCAGTGACAGGCAGTCCAGCACCTCGCCCCAGACATCGAGCTGAAGCTGCCCCGCAGCGCCGTTGCCGGTCCGGACCGGGGCGGAGTTCTCGTACCCCCGCAACCAGGGCAGCTCCATCTCGGGCAGGCGGCGTTCGCCATGGAGGCCGTACATAATCTGCAGGTCCTTGGGGTCTCCCGCCACGGCCCGCAGCAGCCAGTCACGCCAGCAGGCGGCCTCGTCCGTGTAGCCGGCCGCGAGTAGTGCCTGGAGCGTCAGTGTGGCGTCGCGGAGCCAGCAGAACCGGTAGTCCCAGTTCCGTTCGCCGCCCAATTCTTCCGGCAGGGAGGTCGTCACGGCCGCCACTATCCCGCCGGTGGGGGCGAACGTCAGCGCTTTCAACGTGATCAGGGAGCGCTGCACGGCCTCCCGGTGGGGCCCGGTGACTGTGCACTTTGCTGACCAGCGCCGCCAGAATTCCTCGGTGGACGCCAGGGCCCGTTCCGCGTCGACGGTCCGTGGACGGGGCAGGTGGCTCGGCGTCCAGGTCAGCACGAACGGCACCCGATCCCCGGCTTTGACGGTGAAGTCACTGATGGTCTGCAGGCGCTCGCCCCTTAAGGGCGCCTCGGTCACCAGATACGCGGCATCGGGACCGGCCACCGCGTGGATCCCGTGCTTGTCGTGGCGGACCCAGGGCACGATGTGCCCGTAGTCGAAACGCAGGACCAGCTCACCGCGCATCCTGACTGTTCCGCGGATGCCCACCACAATCCGCACGATGTCCGCCACCTCGTCGCGGGGAGGCATGAAATCGATGACCTTGACCGTTCCGGAGGGCGTCTCCCACTCGGTTTCCAGGATCAGAGTGCCTTTGCGGTAGTGCCTGCGGGTGCATTCACCGCCGCCCGCCGGCGCCAGCAGCCAGCGCCCGGCCTTGGGAGTGTCCAACAAGGCGCTGAAGCAGGCCGGCGAGTCGAACCGCGGCAGGCAGAGCCAATCGATCGAGCCCGCGGTGCTGATCAGGGCCGCGGTGTGCAGATCGCCGACCAGTGCGTAATCTTCTATGCGTGCCATGGGTCTTACAGTGCCACACCCGTTTCCCAGCGGACTAGGACCCTCAGTTGAACCGCGGCGTTCTTGGAACCGTGGCGCTGCCGGACACAGTCCTCGGCCGGACGGGCCCTTGTGGGAGAGTGGAGGCATGGAATTGGCGTCACAGCAATCACCCGGCCCGCAACCAGTTACCGGCAACCGGGCTTTCCGCCTGGCGCACTGGGTCTCGGATACCTTCAACAGCATCCGCCTGAAGTCGGCCCGCCGCTGGGACTTCGTCCCGACCACCGTCGCCTACCAAGGCTACGGATCCACCACGTGGGTCCGGGTGCTCGGCCGTGTGGTCCTGACCAGCAAGCCCAACCCCGGCAGCCGGGCCGAGCAGGCAGCCCAGAACGGCAACCAGAACATCCGCGGCTGGCGGGCCTTCACGTCCGTACCGGTCCAATACTCCGAGGTAGAGATCGAGGTTGGCGGGGTCACCGCGCGGGTCCAGGCGGACCGTGGCGGACTCGTGGACACCGTCGTGCAGGTGGAGCTCACCCCGGGCTGGCACACCGCCGTCCTGCGCGCCGAGGGCACCCCGCCTGCCACGGCGCAGATCTTTGTCATTGCCCCCGACACCAAGCTCGGGATCGTGTCCGACATCGATGACACGATCATGGTCACGGCGCTCCCCCGGCCCTTCCTCGCGCTCTGGAACACCTTCGTGCTCAACGAACGCGCCCGGATGGCGACCCCCGGGATGGCCGTGCTGATGGACCGGATCAAGGTGGAGCACCCGGACGCCCCGGTCATCTACCTGTCGACCGGGCCGTGGAACGCCGCCCCCACCCTGGCCCGCTTCATCACGAGGAATATGTACCCCTCCGGCGCCCTGCTGCTCACCGATTGGGGCCTCACCCATGACCGGTGGTTCCGCAGCGGCCAGGAGCACAAGCGCCGCAACCTGGAACTGCTCGCCGAAGAGTTCCCCAACATGCGCTGGTTGCTCTTCGGCGACAACGGGCAGCACGACGAATCGATCTACTCACACTTTGCCCAGCAGCACGGCGACCGGGTGGCCGCCATCGGCATCCGCCAGCTCTCCGCCAGCGAAGCCGTCCTGGCCGGCGGCCACTCGGAGACGGGGGACCACGCCGGTTCCGATGTTCCCTGGATCTACTCCCCGGACGGCGCAGGCATGGCGAAAAGCCTGCAGGGCCTGGGGATTCTCTAGACGCCTGCGGGGCCGGCCGCCGGTGCCGTAGCTAGCCTGCCGGCTGAGGGTGGCCGGCGTCGGACGCCACCGGCCCGCCGTCGGACGCAACCGGCCCGCCGTCGGAAGTGGCGCCCCCTGCGCCCGGAGGCACCGGGACCGAGTTCCGGTGCCGGGCCGCGAGGACTTCCCGAAGCCAGTGGAACGAGGCCTTTTTGGTGCGCTCCTGGGTCTCGCGGTCCACGTGCAGCAGCCCGAACTGCTGCTTGTAGCCGCCCGACCATTCGAAGTTGTCCATCAGCGACCACACGTAGTATCCGCGCAGGTCCACCTTCTCCGCCGCGCAGCCGGGTGAAGTCGCTTCGATGGCGGTGGCAATATGGTCCGCGAGGTAGCGGATCCGTCGTTCATCCGGGATGATGAGCCCGCCGTCGGGATCCTGGATCTCGAGGTCCTCGAAGCTCGCCCCGCCCTCGGTGATGTAGACCGGCGGAAGGTCCGGGTAGCGCTCAGCCATTTCCGCGAGCGCTACGGCCATGTACTCCGGTTTGATGGGCCAGCCGTACGCGGTGATCTCGGTGTCCGGGAACGACGCAATGTGGAACGGGGCGCCGGGCGCGGTGCCGCTCAGGTCATCGCCCATGGCCTCGGCCATGCCCTTCGGCACGGCACCCTCACCCGGACCGGAGGCCACCCGCGTGGGCATGTAGTAGTTGAGCCCGTAGAAGTCCAGCGGCTGCGAGATCAGCTCCATGTCCTCGCTGGACGGGCTGAAGGAGGAGAAGAAGGTGGCGGCGCGGACGGTGTCAGGGTACTTGCCGAGCAGGACGGGGTCCGCGTAGAGCCGGTTCTGGGCCATGTCCATCAGGCCGGCGCTGAGCTTGTCCAGCGGATTGATCGAGGCGGGCACCATGGGCGAATAGACGTTGGTGATCCCGATTTCGCCGGGCACGTTCGCCGCCCGGAGCGCCTGCAGCGACAAGCCGTGGCCCAAGAGCTGGTGGTGGACGCTGGGCAGGGCCTTCAGCATGAGCGCCTCGCCCGGTGCGTGCATCCCCAGCATGTAGCCGTTGGTGGTGACCGTGGCGGGTTCGTTGACCGTGACCCAGCGGGTGACCCGGTCTCCGTACGCGGCCGCGGCGATCGAGGCGAACTCCCCCAGCCGGTAGGCCGTGTCCCGGTTCATCCAGCCCCCGGCTTCATCCAGCTCCAGCGGCGTGTCCCAGTGGTACAGCGTTGCCATCGGCGCGATGCCGTTGGCCAGCAACAGGTCGATCAATCTGTCATAGAAGTCCAGGCCCGCGGGATTGACCGGGCCGCTGCCGCCTGGCTGGATCCGGGGCCAGGACAGCGAGAACCGGTACGAATCGATCCCGAGTTCCTTCATGAGGGCCACGTCTTCGGGCATCCGGTGGTAGTGGTCGCACGCTATCGCGGGGCTGTGGTCCTCCACGATCGCTCCGGGCTTGGCGGCGAAGACGTCCCACCCTGCGGGGCCGCGTCCGTCCTCGTCCAGGGCGCCTTCGATTTGGAAGGCTGCGGTCGCCACTCCGAGGGTGAACCGCGGCGGCAGGAGGGAAGCCAGGTCCTTGGCGGAAGCTTTCATCAACAGGGTCCCTTATGTAGTTGCAGGCAGTTGACTGATTTTAGGCCGCCGCCCGGCCCCGCGCCACGACCGGCGCCCGCATGCCGGTGTGGCCCCGTCCGGCCGCGCTTTTACTGCGCCTCAGTACGAGGCGGTCTCCGGGCCGAACAGGAATTCCTTGGCGTGTGCCACGGCCTTTTTGAATGCATCATTTCGCAGGGCCTGCAGTTGTGCAGCCTCGTCCGCTGAGGGTTCCAGATAACTCGTGTACCCCGGCCTCAGCACCCAGATGTCGCCAGCCGGCGGCAGGTAGAAGACACCGAAAGAACGGTGCTGGCTGTCGTCGACGGTCCAGACGGGAACCACAGCCAGCGCGGCCCCGGTATCGATGTTGATCCATTGCGCCCGCGGAAGCGGCGCTTCATGGGCCTCCGGGTCGAGAAACGGCGCGGTCCCCTCACCCCATCTGGCCTCGAAGCGCTCGTGGAATACCGGCATCAGGTGCGAATCATAGCGGCGCCATGCGTTCATGGCCGCCCTCCTTCCTAGTGCTCATTCCCTCTCGAGTGCTCATTGGCTGTCTCTTACGCCCGGGAGCAAGCGCCGGGATCGGACGACGGCGGCCCGCTGCGGCCGCCGTCGTCCCTCGTCGCGTTCTGCGTCTGCCGGACGGACAGCCCGCTGTTACATCCCGATCTGCTGCAGCTTGCCCTCGGCGTGGGTGATTTCGATCTTCCGGGGCTTGGCCCGCTCCAGCACCGGAATCCGGAGCGTCAGCACGCCGTCGGCGTAGTTCGCCGTGACCTTCTCGGTGTCCAGGGTGTCGCCGAGAAGGAGCTGGCGGCTGAAAACGCCGCGCGGCCGCTCAGAGGCGATCAGTTCCACATTGGGCTGCGTCGGATCGCGCCGTTCAGCCCTGACCGTCAGGACGTTGCGCTCGATATCGAGGTCCACCGAGTCAACGTTGACGCCGGGAAGATCAAACGCGACGACGAACTCGCCGTTCTCCTGCCATGCATCCATGGGCATGGCTGCGGGCCTTGCCGCCGTTCCGAAAACCTGCTGGGTCAGCCGGTCCAGTTCACGGAACGGGTCCGTACGCATCAACATCATTTCCCACTCCTTCATGCGAGAGTCCTGATTTTTTCCTGTATCCACGCCATCTAATTATCTGTGGTAGTGGATATAGATTTTTTATAGCACCGGTGCGAAACTGATGCAAGGGGGAAAACCCGCACATCAAAATGCCGCGAAGGAGTGCCGTGACGGAACATGGTCGGGAGCTGGGCCTGTATGCGATTTCGGTCGTGGCCCAGCTGGTCGGGACCGGGCAGCAGAACATCAGGCTTTACGAGCGGAGAGGGCTGCTGACCCCGGACCGCACCGCCGGGGGCACGAGGCAGTACAGCGACTCGGATCTCGCGGTGCTGCGGCGGATCGGCGAGTTGCTGGAGGAGGGGCTCAATCTGGCCGGCGTGGCCAAAGTGCTGGAACTCGAAGCGGTCAATGCCCGGCTCCAGGCTGAGCTGAACCGCGTCAGGCCACGCCGGACCTAGAGCTTCCGGCCGCCGGCGATGCGGTGGGATTCCTCGAGGAGCTCGCCCAGCTCCTCACGATCGATCCGGTCCAGCCGCACCAGCACGAGCAACGGCGAACGATCGTGGTGCGGCGTCCAGAAATACGTGTCCGGGTCCGTTCCGGCGAGGGCTTCGCGTTCCTCGGTCTTGACCGTGAGCACGCCCGCCTCCCAGATCCTGGCCATGAGCGTGGCCGCAAACCAGGCGGGCTGGCCCCAGCTGGGCCGCTCCACCACTCCCGGGAGGGCCAGCGCGGCGCGTCGGACGTCATCTTCGGTGGCCATGCCCCACTCTGGCACCCGCGCAGGGCGGGGGCAAGGAGCAATGGCCGGGAGCTAATCCTGGCTGGTGTCGGCCCTGGAGAGTGTTCCGGTGATCTGCTCGCCTCGGATGCGGGCAGTCCGCCAGGTGTCCAGGGCGATCACCCCGCCCAGGATGACGAAGGAGATGGACAACGAGGCCAAGGCGTCGGTCAGCCAGTGGTAGCCCAGGTAGAGCCGGCTCACCGCGGCGAAGAAGATCCCCACGCCCGCCAGTGCGAAGCCTGCGACCGCGGCCCTGGGGTTGCGCCGGCGGGAGACGACCAGAAACGTGCCGACCAGCAGGAAGTCGCAGGCGCCGAGGACGTGGCCGGACGGGAAGGAGAAGGTGAAGTCGGCGCCGAAGAGCATGAGGTCCACGGGCGGTCGCTGGCGCCCGATGGTGCGCCCGATGATCTGGGCAAGGATCACGCCGGTGAGCATGGCGCCGGCCAGGAGCATCGGCCGCCAGGCATGCTTCGCCAGCAGGCCCCAGGCCACCGTCACCACGAGGACGATGATCGGAAGGGCGACGGGTCCGAAGACAATCGCCAGGAAGATCATGACCGCAGTGAGCGGCTCGGAGCGCAGGGTCAGGAGCCCCGAACGGACAGGTTCGTCGCCTTCCGTGAGCCCGTCATGCTGGAGGACACCGGCAAGGATCACAAGGAACAACACAGTTCCCAGAATCATGAGGCCGACGGCGGTCCGGTACAGGTTCTTTCGGTCCCGCTCGCTCATGAAGCGTTCTTCCACGACAAACTTGTCGTGGAAGACCCGCCAGCGGCCGGGCGATTTCCCGGTAGCTTCCTCTGCCATTCCCGTTCCCGCCTCTGCACCGTGTGTGGACATATCCTTCGAGAAGAATATCCCGGTTCCGGCTCCGCAGGGGCCGTGGGCTCCCCGTCAGTCCCGCGGCCCCCTCCCCGGTAGCCTGAAGCCATGGGCGTTATGAATGAACTGATCAACCCGGGTGTCGTCGGCTCACTGGGGCGGATCCTGGCCGCCGCCTCACCGGGYGGCCGTTTCACCCAGCTGGCCGCGTCGGCAGGAGAACTGGACGGGCTGAGCCTGCGGGAACGCACCGACCTCCTCAGCCGCGCCATGCTCGCTGACCTGCCCGGGGACTACGCCGGAACGGCAGCCGTTTTCCGCCGGGCGCTGGATGATCCGGACTTCACCGGTTGGATGATCTGGCCCGTGACCGAGGCAGCGGCCACCCTGGCCCTTGGCTCGACCGGGCCGGAAGACTTCGAGGACTGCCTGGCGCTCCTCGCCGAGCTGACACCGAGGCTCACCGCTGAATTCGCGATCCGTGGGCTCCTCGCCGCAGATCTGGACCGGGCGCTGGCCGTCATCCAGGCCTGGACGTCCCACCCGGACTGGCACGTCCGCCGGCTCGCCAGCGAGGGCACCCGGGCGTACCTCCCCTGGGCAATCCGCGTCCCGGAGATCACGGACCGGCCGGCCGCCACCCTGCCGATCCTCGACGCGCTGTACCGGGACCCGGTGGTCGACGTCCGGCGCTCGGTGGCCAACCACCTGAACGACCTGGCCCGGCACGCCCCCGGCGATGTGGTGGCCACAGCAGCCGGTTGGATGGCCGCCCCGGATGAGAACACTCCCTGGGTGGTCCGGCACGGGTTGCGGACCCTGCTCAAGAAGGCCCATCCGGGTGCGTTGGAACTGCTGGGGTTCCCGCCGGCGTCGATCGCCGTGACGCCGCCGCGGCTGGACAGCACCGCCGTCGAGCTTCCCGGAGAACTCGCCTTTGCGTTTGAAATCACGAACACCGGCCCCGCGGAGGCCCGGCTCGCCGTCGACTTCGTGGTCCACTATGCCAAGGCCAACGGGACGCTCGCGGAGAAGGTGTTCAAGCTCGCCACGCCCGTCCTCGGGCCGGGCGAGTCCAGGACATTTTCGAAGCGCCATGCCTTCCGCCAGATGACCACGCGGGTCCACCACCCCGGCGGCCACGCACTGCAGCTGCAGGTTAACGGAGTTCGCTATCCGGCAGCCGGATTCACGGTTGTGACCTAAGGCGCCACCTCCCCTGCGCGAGGTCAACGGCCGCGACCGCCGTGTCCGTGAGCATCCTTCGCCCGCCCCTGAGCGGTCCGACGTGACCACACTCACCGCAGCAACGCCTGTGGCGATGGAACAGCAGGTCAACCGCGCGCGGGCCGCCCCGACCAAATTGCTGGTCCGAACAGACGCCGGTCCGATACGGCGCGGTGATTTGACGGCCATATAAATATGACGTTATGGTCGCTTCAATTATTGGGGCCGACGAGTAACACCCAAGAAAGAACAGAGCGATGACCACAGTAACTGAATGCATTGAGATCCAGGTCGACAGCCGTCAGGTGCTTGACGAACGGCTCGACGACGCCGTCCGCGGTCTCCAGGAGATCGCCATGGCAACCGGGACGCAGGGCATCCTGCTCACCCGTCACAAGGCCGGCCACTACACTGCGGCGCTGTCCGACCAGGTCCCCTTCGGCATGACGCGGGAACTCATTCACTGATCCCGGCAGGGCCTCAAGCGCCTGTCCCCAGCGCCTGATTGTGGCGCCACAAGCCAGGTCCCGGGCGGCGGAGCATCGACTCCCGCCCGGGACCTTTTTTGTTCCCGGTCCTTTCAGGACTACCGGCCGTGGCCTGCCGGGAAGGGGTCGATGGGGGTCACCGGTTGTGTCCGCTCACCAGTCATGGACGGTGCCGTCGACGAGGCGGTTGTAGGGCAGGTAGGCCTGCTGGTAGGGGAACGCCGCGGCGGCTTCCTCGTTGAACTCGACGCCGAT
>NZ_JBFRDB010000017.1:0-112540 GCF_052113365.1 Arthrobacter sp. YAF17
GGTGGAAGCGGTCTCACTGATGTTGTGAAGCCTGCCAAATGACGGATGGCGGCAATGTTCTTAGTGAACATTGCCGCCATCCGTCGTTTGGCGCAGCTATGGAGTGTATTGCGGTGGGTCCTGCCGGGCGGCTTAGCCCACCTGGTGGAGCCAGCGCACGGGAGCACCTTCGGCGGCGTGCCGGAAGGGCTCCAGTTCTTCATCCCAGGCTTCGCCGAGGGCCAGGGAGAGCTCATGGTAGACCGCGGACGGGTCGCCGGCGCCCGATTCGTAGGCATAGCGGATGCGGTCCTCGGAGACCATGATGTTGCCGTGCACGTCCGTGACGGCATGGAAGATGCCAAGCTCCGGCGTGTGCGACCACCGGCCGCCATCAACGCCCTGGCTGGGTTCCTCGGTGACTTCGTAGCGCAGGTGCGCCCAGCCCCGGAGAGCAGACGCCAATTGAGCCCCCGTGCCCGGATTTCCGGTCCACGACAGCTCCGCCCGGAACATTCCGGGCGCTGCTGGCTGAGCAGTCCACTCAAGGTCCGTCCGCTTGTCCACAACGGAACCTATGGCCCACTCAACGTGGGGGCACAGGGCAGTTGGGGCCGAGTGAACGAACAACACACCGCGGGTCAGTGCAACAGACATTCCATCCTCCATAGCTGTAGGTACGTCTTCCCCAACGACCTCTGCCTGGATGTCTGTCTGTTGCGCGGGTCCGTAGTGATGCGGGTGGTCCTTGCCAGACTATTAAGTTACTGCCCGGATTCTCGGTGTGGCTTGATGCTCATGAGCTTCAAGCAACACTTGAAAGTTGCCGGGCGTGAGTCTTATTCTGCCGTACCCCACCTAATTACGCCAGTGCAATTCGGCGCGTCTTTCCCGGCGCGCCCTTGGGGCGTCTCCAAGGGGGCCTTTCCGCTCCGGCGGATCGGGCCGAGGCGTTGGGATCAGGCCCTCGGGTGGGCCTGCTGGTAGCTCTGCCGGAGCCGCTCGACCGAAACATGGGTGTAGATCTGGGTGGTGGCCAGGCTGCTGTGGCCCAGGATTTCCTGCACAGCGCGGAGGTCGGCCCCGCCGTCGAGCAGGTGCGTGGCGGCGGTGTGCCGGAGTGCGTGCGGCCCGGTGGCTGCGGTGTCCCCCAAGGCTTCGAGCAGGTCGTGGACGACGCTGCGGACCTGCCGCTGGTCGACCCGCTTGCCGCGGGCACCGAGGAACAATGCCGGCCCGGACGCGTCCGCGGCGAGGGCCGGCCGGCCCCGGCGCAGCCAGTCGTCGACGGCGAGCGCCGCGGGCAGGCCATACGGCACGGTGCGTTCCTTGTTGCCCTTGCCCAGCACTCGCAGGGTCCTGCGGTCGGGATCGAGATCGTCCACGTCGAGGCCGGCCAGTTCGCCGACCCGGATGCCGGTGGCGTACAGCAGTTCGACCATGGCCCGGTTCCGCAGGGGCATGGGGCCGCCCTCTGCGGCCGCTGTTTCGGTGCCTTCGACGAGCCGAAGGACCTGCTGCTGGTGCAGCACGCCGGGCAGGGATTTTTCGCGCTTCGGTGCCTTGAGCCGCAGTGCCGGGTCCGCTGCGATCAGTTCCTCGCGGACGGCCCAGGCCGTGAAGGCCCGTGCGGTGGCGGAGCGGCGGGCCAGTGTGGCGCGGGACATCCCCGATTCGCTTTGCGCGCCGAGCCAGCGCCTCAGGGTGCCAAGTTCGAGTCCGGTGAAATCCTGCACCTCTTCAGAGGCCGCGAACTCCAGGAGGCTTCCGACGTCGGAGAGGTAGGCGCGCACGGTGTGGGCCGACCGGCCACGTTCCGCTTCCAGATAGCGGCCGAAGGCCTGGGCTGCGGTGGCCAGTGGGGCCGGGATCTGCTGTGTGGACACTCCCCTACTCTCGCAGGATTCACCCGGCGATCAAGGAGCCCGACGGCGAGCCGCGCGTATGGTCGGTGCCGGTGCTGCTGCGGCGCCGGTGTCGTCCGTCGCGCCGGTGCATGCACCGGAAGGCTTCCACCGGTCAGCCTGCCTTGCCTGCCCGTTTCCAGCCTCCGGCGTGAGACTCGGCAAGACCCAGCAGTCCGAGCCGGCCGAGTCCGGCCCTGACCGATTCCGCGCTCAGACCTGCCACTGACGTGAGCTTTTCGACGGAGCTGGTGGTCCGCAGCGGCAGGGCGTCGAGCAGGATGAGATCCTCCAGGGTCAGTCCGTCATGGATCGCCGCCGGGCCGGTCCTGGCGTCGGGCAGTGACTCACCGCTGGGTGCGGCGAGTTCCGCGATCTCCCCCGCATCGGTGACGCAGACAGCCCCGCCCTCGCGGAGCAGCCGGTGGCAACCCGCGGAGTTGGCGCTGTGCACTGAGCCCGGCACCGCACCTACGGCCCGGCCCAGCGTTTCCGCATGGTGCGCCGTGTTCAGGGCACCGGATCTCCACCGGGCTTCCACGACCACGGTGACCGAGGCAAGCGCGGCGATCAGCCTGTTCCGCTGCAGAAACCGGTACCGCGTCGGCGCGGACCCCGGCGGCACTTCGGCCAGGACCGCTCCCTGGTTGGCGACTGCCCGGAGCAGGTCTTCGTTGCCGGAGGGGTAGAAACGGTCCGCTCCCCCTGCCATCACGGCAATGGTGGGCATGCTCCCGGAGGACCCTGCGGCGAGGGCAGCGCGGTGGGCATGCGCATCGATCCCGTAGGCGCCGCCCGAGATGATCGTGAACCCGCGCTGCGCCAGCGAGTACGCCAGGTCGCCCGTCACTGACGAGCCATACGAGGTACTGTCCCTGGAACCAACCAGCGCAATGGACGTGTCGGCCGGAGGCAGCTCTTGCTCGATGCCGCGCCACCACAGGCAGATCGGTTCCTGCAGTCCGAGGTCGGCCAGCTGCCGGGGCCAGAGTTCGTCCGAAGGAATGATCATGCGACCGCCGAGCCGCTGCATTGTCGCGAGGTCCCGGCCCGGCGCCAGATCCGGGATTCTCGGCGCCCAGCGCTTCCGGGCAGTCCCCAGGCCCGTCCAGCCGCCGCCCGAACCGTTCTCGTCCAGAAGCCCGAACAGCTCCTGTTCCAGTTCCGCGCCGAAGGCCACCTGGCCGGTGGCGATCCTCAGCGCGTCCTCTGCTCCGGCGATGCGCACGAGTGCGAGGCCTGCGGCGTCCTGCGGCTCGAACAGCCGGGAAAGCGCCGCCCTGGCAGTCCGTTCGCTCTCTGTCATGGTGTCGTCCTTTCACGGGCCGGCGATGGGTGGTGGCGCTGCAGCGTTGGCGGCGGCGCCAGGGCGACATGCCCTGGTTGGCGTGGATGGGGGTCAGGCCGCGACGGCGGCCTGCCGAAGATTGAGTGCGAGGCCGATATCGTCGGCCTCCGGCACGTCCCGACGGGAAAGATCCGCCAGGGTCCACGACAGACGCAGCACGCGGTCGTAGCCGCGCGCCGTCAGCACTCCGCGCTCCAGGGCGTGGTCCAGTATCCGAGTGGTGGGGGCGCCGAGCCGCAGTGCACCCCGGAGCACCCGCCCGGGCACCTGGGCGTTGGTCTCCATACCAAACGGCAGCAGCCGCTCAAGCTGGCGTTCCCGCGCGGCCTGGACACGGGCAGCGATGGTGGCGGTATCCTCCTCATCCGCGGGCTGGCCAAAGTCGGCGAGCGTCACCCGCTCGACCTGCAGCTGGATGTCCACCCTGTCCAGCAACGGCCCGGACATCCGTGCCAGATAGCGCCGGCGCATCGTTGGGGTGCAGATGCAGTCCACCCCCTTGCCAGCGGCCTTGCCGCAGGGGCAGGGGTTGGCCGCAAGAACCAGCTGGAAGCGGGCAGGGTACGCCGCTGTCCCTGCCGAACGGTGAAGCACCAGCTCCCCGCTCTCCAGCGGCTGCCTGAGCGCATCCAGGACCCGGCGTTCGTATTCAGGTGCCTCATCGAGGAACAGCACACCGCGGTGGGCGCGGGATGCCGCACCGGGCCTTGGCAGCCCCGAGCCTCCTCCGATGATGGCCGCCGGCGTGGCCGTGTGATGCGGGTTCTCATAGGGTGGCCTCCGCACGAGTTCAAGGGAGGCCGAGGTCAGCGAGCAGAGCGAATGGATGGCCGTCACTTCCATGGCCTCGGCGTCGCCCAGATCCGGGAGGAGCCCCGGAAGGCGTTCAGCCAGCATCGTTTTTCCCGCCCCCGGGGGCCCAGTCAGCAGCAGGTGGTGGGCGCCGGCTGCGGCCACTTCCAGGGCCATCCGCGCCTCCCCCTGTCCGGAGACGTCGCGCATGTCCGGCGGCACGACCGGAAGAGCCCCGGCGCCGGCTTCCGGTGCACCTACTTCAGGCTCGGGTTCGAAGTCGAGGGCCAGGTCCTGCGGGTCCGCGCCGAAATCGAACGCCAGCCGGGCCAGGGTGACGTAGCCGCGCACACGCGCGCCGGGCACCAGTTCGGCCTCGGCGGCGTTCGCCTGCGCCACGACGATGTCGGCGTAGCCGGCCCGCACCGCGGCCATAACTGCCGGAAGGATCCCGCGGACCGGCCGCAGCCTGCCATCCAATCCCAGTTCGGCGATGAACACGGTCCGGGCGGTGGACCGGACGTCGTTCGAGGCCAGCAGGGTAGCCATGGCAATGGCCAGATCGAAGCCGGAGCCGCGCTTGGGCAACGACGCGGGAATGAGGTTGGCAGTGATCTTCCGGCGGCTCAGAGGAATGCCCGAGTTCTGGGCGGCCGAACGGATCCGTTCCTTGGCCTCGTTGAGCGAGGCATCCGGCAGGCCCAGGATGATAAACGCCGGGAGCGTCTGGCCGATGTGCGCCTCGACCTCCACGATGTAGCCGTTCAGCCCCACGAGGGCCACCGAGTAGGTCCGGCCCAGCGACACCTACCCCACCCCCTTGAGGTGTTCCACGGCGGGCTCGCCGATGCCGTCGTCGAGCACGGCGATGACATCGACGCGGCGCAGCGGCATACGTAGTTCATGGTCGCGGCACCAGGCCGACGCCAGCCGGTGCAGCCGGGCAAGTTTGTCCACTCCCACGGCCTCGAAGGGATGCCCGTACGCGAGGGACTTGCGCGTCTTCACCTCGGCGATGACCAGCGCGTCGCCGTCGAGCGCGACAATGTCGATTTCGCCCTCGGAACACCGCCAGTTGCGGTCCACGATCCGCATGCCCTGGGCTTCGAGGAAGCCGGCGGCGAGTTCCTCACCGCGCCGTCCCAGCACGTCCTTAGCTCTCATGGAACCAGCGTGCGCCGCCACAGCAGGAAGGCCCAGCGCGTCAGGACCCTATGTGGAAAGCAGGCTCAAGGATGGTGATGTGGGGGAAGAGTGGGCAGCCGTTGCCCGGCTGCCGGGACGGATCAGTTCCCCAGATCCTCCACCTTGGGGAGGGCGAGCTCCTCGCTGCGCGGGAGCTCCTCGACGTTGACGTCCTTGAAGGTGATGACCCGGACGCTCTTGACGAAGCGTGCGGAACGGTAGACGTCCCAGACCCAGGCATCCTGCAGTGTCAGGTCGAAGTAGACCTCGCCGTCGGCGCTGCGCGCCTGGAGGTCAACATGGTTGGCAAGATAAAAACGCCGTTCGGTCTCGACCACGTAGCTGAACAGTCCGACGACGTCGCGGTATTCGCGGTAGAGCTGCAGCTCCATGTCGGTTTCATAGTTTTCAAGGTCCTCGGCACTCATGGTTCCATCTTGCACCATTGGGCGCCGCCCGCGCGCCACGGCCGTCCCGCGGCGCCCGCGTTGCCCGGCTGTCGCTCAGTCGGCGAGCAGCCGCCAGCTCACGCGGTGGTACGGCGTGGGTCCGGCGGCGCGGAGCGCATCCTTGTGGAGTGCGGTGCCGTAGCCCTTGTTCACGTCCCAGCCGTAGGCAGGGTACTCCGTGTGGAGCCCGCGCATCATGCCATCACGTTCCACCTTGGCCAGGATGGACGCCGCGGCGACGCTCAGGCACTGCATGTCCGCCTTGACCAGCGTGTGCACCGGCGCGTCGCAACCGGGCTCCGCCGGGCCGTCGTCGAACAGGGAGGGCTGAGTCTCGGGCGAGAGCCAGTTGTGGCTGCCGTCCAGGAGCACCACGTCCGGGGTCACTCCGGCGGCCAGGACCGCGAACCAGGCTCGGGTGCCGGCGAGCCGAAGGGCGGCGACGATGCCGAGGGCGTCGATCTCATTCGCCGAGGCATGCCCGACGGCGGAGGCCACGCTCCAGCCCCGGACCAGCGGCACCAGCCGTTCGCGGTCCTCCACTTTAAGGAGCTTGGAGTCCCGCACATCGGCGAGCAGCTTCTGCTCGTGCAGGTCCACGACGGCGATTCCCACACTGACGGGTCCGGCGAGGGCGCCGCGGCCCACCTCGTCGATGCCGGCGAGGAACCGGGCGCCGGAACCGCGGAAGCGGCGTTCGTAGTCGAGGGTGGGGGCTTCAGACATAACGACCAGCCGCTACTTTCCGGCCGGGGCCGGCACGTCGCGGAAGACGTCAGGGTAGTTGTCCAGGGCGGTGATGCGGTTCAGCGGCCAGGCAATGACTGCGGCCCTGCCTTCGATATCGGAGATGTTCACGAAGCCGCCGTTGCTGTCCGTGTGGGCGCGCGAGTCGGCAGAGTGGTTCCGGTTGTCGCCCATCACCCAGACCTTGCCTTCGGGGACCACGACGTCGAATTCGCGGACCTGGGGCACCTCGGCGGGGTTGATGTAGGGCTCGTCCAGCGGCGTGCCGTTGACCATCAGCCGGCCGCCCGCGTCGCAGCAGGCCACATGATCGCCGGGCAGTCCGACCACGCGTTTGACCAGGTGCTGCTCCGAGTTGTCCGGCAGCAGGCCAATGAACGTCAGCCCATCCTGCACCCAGGTGAAGGGGCCGGATTCCTTCTGCGCGGCAGGAACCAGCCAGCCCTGGGAGTCCCTAAACACGACAACGTCGCCGCGCTCCAGCGCGAACGGTTCCGGAACCAGGAGGTTTACGAAGATCCTGTCGTTCACATCGAGGGTGTTGACCATGGATTCAGACGGGATGTAGAAGGCCCGGAAGAGGAACGTCTTGATCAGGAAGGACAGAACGATGGCGACCAGCACAACCGTCGCGATTTCTTTGGCCCAGAGGAACATCGGGCTGTGGCCCTCCCGGGCTTTGGCCCGGCGCGCACGCCGCGATGAGCCTCCCGCATGGGATGGCCCGCCCGCCGCCGGAGCATCCAGGGGCGGAACATCCCTGGCCGGGGCGGCCTGACCCGTGGCGGCCTGGCCCGAGGGGTCGGAAGACTCCTGCGGGTCGGTGGCCGGCGAAGGATTCGCAGCTGCGTACGGGTTCTCCTCGGCGGGGATCGCTGAGGAGGTTACCCGGGGCTGGTCCTGCCCCCGCGGATCGGGAGTCCGGGGTCCGGTCTCGGGCATTTACTGTCCGTTCTTCGCTGTCGTCGTGGCGGCCTCGGGGGGCCGTGCTACTGCTGTAAATCTATCAAGCGGCCAAAGGATCTGTACGGGCCTGCCGATCACCCTGTCCAGCGGCACCATGCCTCCGCCGGGGGCGCCCAGGAGACTGCGGGAATCGGCCGACTGTGACCGGTGGTCCCCCATCAGCCAGAGCCTTCCGGGGGGAACGATCACGCTGAACTTTAGCTGGCTTGGGGCGTCGCCCCCGTAGATATAGGGTTCCGCGACTTGCTGGCCGTTGACTGTGAGTTTGCCGCTGGCATTACAGCAAATCACATGGTCCCCCGGGATCCCGATGACCCGTTTGATATAGGTGTTGTCGCCGCCTGAAAGGCCGATCCAGTGCCCGACGCCGCCAAGAAAGTCCAGTACGGGGCCGTTGCCGCTGTTCAGCGCGGAGAAGGAGCCTCGGCCGTCGAAGACGACAATGTCGCCACGGCCCACCGGTTCGGACTGGAAATCCGTCCGCGAGACGAGGATCCTGTCCCCCTCCTGGAAGAGTGGCTCCATCGAGGCGGAGGGGATGTAGTACACATCGAGCCACAGTGAGCGGACCAGTCCGCTGATGAGTACGGCCAGCACGACGGCCAGCAACACAAAACGCCAGCCAAGTTTCCTGGGCTGGCGTTTTGTGTGTTCCATGATCCGTATCCTCTAACGCTTTTCTGAAGTGAACAGCGCTGTTGCGGATGCTCCGGCGCTGGCCGGACACGGTCCGTGGACCCGCGGTGGAAGACTCCGGCGGAAGCCGGAAGAGTCTTACTTGGCGGGCTGGAAGTCGCGCTTTTCCTTGATCTTCGCGGCCTTACCACGCAGGTTGCGCATGTAGTAAAGCTTGGCGCGGCGCACGTCACCCTTGGAGACGAGCTCGATCTTGTCGATGATCGGGGAGTGCACCGGGAAGGTACGCTCCACGCCGACGCCGAAGGAGACCTTGCGGACGGTGAAGGTTTCGCGCAGGCCGTCGCCGTGGCGGCCCAGGACGAAGCCCTGGAACACCTGGACGCGGGAGTTCTTGCCTTCGATGATGTTCACGTGAACCTTGAGGGTGTCACCCGCGCGGAAGACGGGAACATCGGTGCGCAGCGAGGCTGCGTCTACGGAATCGAGGATATGCATTGATCCACTCCTGGTGAACGCCACAGGTCCTTCACGTTGGGTCACGGCGGCCAAGCCCGGGCGCGGATGCGGCCCGGAAATTCCCGCCGAAAAATTGTGAATCCGGCTCCGCCAGGACTTGGCGGCGGCCGGGGTGCCGCGCTGTTGGTGACGCTCCCCCTGTGGCAGGTTCGCACCCAGCAGGCACAAGGACTAATTTTGCCACACCCGGGGCTTTCCAGCCAATCCGCTCAGACGGAATCCCCGCCGGCGTCCGCGCGGCGCTCGAGGCGGCCGTCGACGACGTCGTACCCGAGATCCGCGAAAGCGGTGCGGTCCGCGCGGGGCAGCCTGGCGGCGTCGAACTCCTCGAGCAGGTCCGGGCGCCGCTCGGCGGTGCGCCGGTACTGCTCGTGCCGCCTCCACTGGGCGATCTTGCCGTGGTTGCCGCTGAGCAGCACCGCCGGGACGCCGCGGTCCCGCCAGCTGGAGGGTTTGGTGTACACGGGGTACTCCAGCAGCCCGTCCGAGTGCGATTCCTCCACGAGGGACTCGGGATTGCCGACGACGCCGGGCAGCAGGCGGCCGATGGCCTCCACCATGGCCAGCACGGCCACTTCGCCGCCGTTGAGGACGTAGTCGCCGAGGCTCATGGGCCGCACCGTGAAATGCTCGGCGGCCCATTCCATCACGCGCTCGTCGATGCCCTCGTAGCGTCCGCAGGCGAACACCAGCCGGTCTTCCCCGGCCAGTTCGTGGGCGGTGGCCTGGGTGAACCGCTCCCCTGCCGGTGACGGCACGATCAGGACCGGTTTTGACGCTTCAGTCCCGGCAGTTGCCGGCCCGACGGCGTCTGCCGCCCCGGCCGCGTCCGGCTGTGCCTCGGCGACGGCGGCCAGCGCCTGGGCCCACGGCTCGGGCTTCATGACCATGCCGGCGCCGCCGCCGTAGGGGGTGTCATCCACAGTCCGGTGACGGTCCGTGGTGAAGTCCCGGAGGTCGTGGACGTTCAGCTCCAGCAGGCCGTCCTGGCGTGCCTTGCCGATCAGCGAAAGTTCCAGCGGTGCCAGGTATTCGGGGAAGATGCTGACGACGTCGATCCTCATTTAGGCGTTGCCTCCGGCATCGGCACGTTCTTCCGAGGCGCCCGCGGGTTCCTGCGTGTCCTCCGGCTTGGCCTCGTCCTCGGCGTTGACCTCAAAGAGTCCCGGCGGCGGGGTGACCACGACGTAGCCTTCGCCGACGTTGACCTCGGGGACGATCTGCTCCACGAAGGGGATCAGGATTTCCTTGCCGTCCGTCGCGGTAACCACCAGCAGGTCCTGGACCGGGAGGGTGTGGAGGCCCGACACCTTGCCCACGACCTGGCCGCCGACGCGGACTTCCAGACCCTCGAGCTCGTGCTCGTACCAGCCCTCGTCGTCGTCATCGTCGTCGAGCTCTTCGGTTTCGATGAACAGCTTGGCGCCCCGGAGGGTCTCCGCGTCGTTGCGGGTCTCAATCTCCTCGAAGGCGAGCAGCAGGATGTCCTTGTTCCAGCGGGCGCTCTCCACGGTCAGCGGGCCGGCCGAGGCCGGCTCCACGACGAACTGGGTGCCGGGGACGAAGCGGTCGCCGGGAGCATCGGTGAGCACCTGGACGGTTACTTCGCCGCGGATGCCGTGGGGCTTGCCGATTCGTGCCACCTGAAGCTGCATCTGTTCCTCTGTTCGGGGTTGGTGAGTCTGTGGGTCTAGGGGTAAAGACCGGGATTTTCGGTAAAAACAGTCCGGCCCCTCCACCATTATCTGGTGAAGGGGCCGGACTCAAGACAAGTGTTGCTGAAAGCGTTACCGGCGGCGGTCGGTGTCGACGACGTCGACCCTGACCGGCTCGCCGTCCGCCAGTGCTGCCACCACAGTGCGCAAAGCGCGTGCGGTGCGGCCCTGGCGGCCGATTACCCGTCCGAGGTCGTCCTGGTGAACGCGCACTTCGAGGGTGTCCCCGCGGCGGTTGTTCTTCGCACTGACCTTGACATCTTCAGGACTGTCAACGATCCCGCGGACGAGGTGTTCGAGCGCTTCGGCCAGCAATTTACTCGGCCTCGGTGGTCTCTGCTTCGGCGTCGGCGGGAGCCTCGGCTGCGTCGTCCTTCTTGGCCTTCTTGGTGATGGCTTCCGGGATGATCACGGAACCCTTTTCCGGGGTAACGAAGGCAGCCTTGGGAGCCTTGGTCTTCAAGGTGCCCTCCTGGCCCGGGAGACCCTTGAACTTCTGCCAGTCACCGGTGATCTTGAGGATCGCTGCGACCTGCTCGGACGGCTGTGCGCCGACGCCGAGCCAGTACTGGGCGCGGTCCGTGTCGACCTCGATGTACGAGGGCTCTTCGGTCGGGTGGTACTTGCCGATCTCTTCGATGGCACGGCCATCACGCTTGGAGCGTGCATCCATGACGACGATACGGTAGTACGGTGCGCGCATCTTGCCGAAGCGCTTAAGGCGAATCTTTACGGCCACTTTTGTGGTCACTCCTGTTTCTGAAACGGGGTCGAGCCCGGCGTTCTGCACCCGTGGGGCGGGCCATACTAGGGGGTTCTAAAAGGACAAGATCCGGACGCGGAGAGAGGGGCCACGCAGATCGAGTACCTGTTTATTGTGCCAGATCAGCGGCGGGATTTCGACTTGACACCCGCAACCGGTCCATTTAGCGCCCTGACGGTCGCCTCGGACGCGTCAGGAAGCCCAGACGTAGAGACCGGATTTGCTGGCGGGATCGACGGCGGCGGCCAGTTCGGCGAGCTGGCGGACGTAACGGGCGGCCTGCTCCGCACCGAAGGGCATGTCCTCCTCGGCGGCCCAGCTTTCTGCGACGTCGTCCAGGACGACTTCCTCGCCCTCGGTCTCATAAGTGAGCAGCTCGGCCAGGGCGCGGACCATCGCCGCCGGGACGCCAAGCAGGGAGTCGCTGGCGACGTCGACCATGGCGAGCTCGTAGTCGGCGCCGGAGGCATGGACGGCGGTGCCGGCCAGGTCGCCCAGGCGCTCGACTTCGAAGTCGCTGATGTCGGCAATGCGGACGGCCCCGGGGGCCGCGGCCGCGCCGCCGTCGAGGGCGGTGGCACGCTTGAGGGCTTCGTCGTGGGTGGAGACAAAGACTTCGGTGAATCCCATGGAACTCGTCCTTAGCTGTTGGCGGCGCTGGTCCGCTGTTTTTGGCGTCGCTTCAGCCTAGCTGTTTCCGCCGGGGCCGGTGCCCGGACTGGACATGCCCTCCCCTGACCGCGACCACTGGACATAGAGCCATCATGCTCACTCCTGACCGCGACCGGTGGACATGCCCCGCGGATCTGCCAGCGAAAAGTGGACATGTCCCTAAGGCCGGGCCCGGGGTTGAGCGGACGCTGGGTCCAGACGGGCCGGCCGCGACGGAGGGCAGTGCGGGTCCTTAGCGGACGGCGACGCGGATCCGGTTGCGCCACGGATCCTCGAAGCGCAGCTCGGCTCCGGTGTGGTGGGACTGGACCCCCGCGGTCTTGAGCCGGTCGGCGAGGGCGTCGACGTCGTCGGCGGCCGGTACTTCGATCAGCACCTCGCCGAGGCCCAGGGTGTCGCGGCGGGGGCCGGCGCCGCGGCTGTTCCAGACATTCATGGCCATGTGGTGGTGGTAGCCGCCGGCGGAGACGAAAAGCGCCTGGCCGTGCCAGCCGGCGGTTTTTTCGAAGCCGAGCGTGCCGACGTAGAAGTCGTGCGCGGACTGCACATCGCCGACCTGCAGGTGGACGTGCCCGATGCCGGCATCCGTCTCGCGCTGCCCTGCGAGCGAGGCCTCGGTGAGGTGCTGTTCGAGGTAGCGCTGCGGCGGCAGGGCAAGGCTGTCCATAACAACGTTCTTGCCATCCCAGGACCAGGCATCGCGGGGCCGGTCCCAGTAGAGCTCGATGCCGTTTCCTTCGGGGTCATTGAAGTAGAACGCCTCACTGACGAGGTGGTCGGCGCTGCCGGTGAAAG
This sequence comes from Arthrobacter sp. YAF17, assembly GCF_052113365.1. Lineage (NCBI taxonomy): Bacteria > Bacillati > Actinomycetota > Actinomycetes > Micrococcales > Micrococcaceae > Arthrobacter > Arthrobacter sp. YAF17. The sequence goes on from NZ_JBFRDB010000017.1 coordinate 12,471, forward strand.
ACTGCGGTTCGAACTGCGCGGCGGACGCGACCGTGGCCGCGAGAGCCGGCTGGTCGTCGAACAGCAGGGCAGTGTGGAAGAGGCCGGCCTCGCCGCGGGAGGGCAGGTTCAGCCCGGGGGCCGGGGCCAGGTGGACCAGCGGCTTCCGCTTGCGTCCGAGGTAGAGCCCGCCGTCCTGCTCGGCCACGATGTCGAGGCCGAGGGCGCGCTGGTAGTAGTCGGTCATCAGCTTCATGTCGCCGACCTTGAGCATCACCGTACCCATGGTGAGTTCGGCGGGAAGGAGATCCTGGGTGCTGGCTTCTGCAGTCATTTCATCGCTCCGATACTTCGGCGGCCACCGTCCGTCGATGACCCTTCATAGATATAAATTACTTGAAGCTTCAATTTATTCCTAATGGAGCAGGCGGGTTCCTAGCGGACCACTTCTCCGCGCAGCACGACGCTCTTGAGGTCCCTCAGCGTGGCCAGATTCCTGCGCGGGTCCTCGGCGCAGACCAGGACATCGGTGCTGGCGCCATCGGTGATGACGTCCGCCCCCAGCCAGTCCCGCGCGGCCCAGGCGCCGGCGTCGAGGGCTGCCGCGGCCGGGAGTCCGGCGGCGTGCAGCGCCTGGAGTTCGTCGACGATGCGACCGTGCTTGATGACGCTGCCGGCGTCCGTTCCGGCATAGATGGTGACACCGGCTTCGTAGGCTTCAAGGACGCGTCCTGCCCGGCGCTCCCAGAGCGAGCGCATGTGGGCCGCGTAGCGCGGAAACTTGGCCTCGGCCTGCGCGGCGATTTCGGGGAAGGTGGCGATGTTGATCAGGGTGGGGACGATCGGCACGCCCTGTTCGACGAACCGCGGCAGATGCCGGGGAAGCAGGCCGGTCGCGTGCTCGATGCAGTCGATCCCGGCGTCGAGCATGTCGTCCAGGGTGTCTTCGGCGAAGCAGTGTGCGGTGACGCGGGCGCCTTCGTCGTGGGCGGCAGCGACGGCGTCCTTCAGCGTCCGGGCCGGGAAGCTCGCCGCGAGGTCGCCGGCGTCCCGGTCGATCCAGTCCCCCACGAGCTTGACCCAGCCGTCCCCGGCCCGGGCCTGCTTGCGCACGGCCTCCACCAGGTCCTCCGGTTCAACTTCGACGGCGAAGCCGCGGAGGTACCGGCGCGTCCTCGCGAGGTGCCGGCCGGAGCGGATGAGCCGCGGCAGGTCGGCGCGCTGCTGGATCCAGCGGGTGTCGTGGACGGCGCCGGCGTCGCGGACCAGCAGGGTTCCGGCGTCGCGGTCGGTCACGGCCTGTTCTTCCGCCATCTGCTCCGGGACGTCCCCGCCGGGGCCGAGCCCGATGTGGCAGTGCGCGTCGACGAGTCCGGGGATGACCCAGCCGTCGAGCACCAGGTCCGGGACGGCGGCGGGCCGGCGGAAGGTGAGGGCACCGTCGACGGACCAGAGGCCGTGGTGCTCTGTGTCGGGTGCGGTGAGGACGGTGCCGCTGAATTCGATGATGCGGGTCATGGCTTAAAGCCTAAGTCGCATGACGACCCGCCGCCCAAGATCATCCAGCCCCAGCTGCGCTTCACGCGTTCGCAGGGCCGCCAGCGCCCGCCCTGGCTCGGCACATTCCTCGAACCCGCAGCTCGCGTAAAACGGTGCATTGAATGGAACGTCCACGAACGTGCAAAGGGTCATGGATCTATGGCCAAGGCTCCGGGCCCGGTCGATGGCCGCCTCGAGCAGGGACCGTCCGATTCCGCGCCCGGCTGAGGCGGGCTGAACAGAGAGTTGTTCCAGATGGGCCCGGCCGCCGACTTCGTCAACACGGGCGAATCCCACGGGCGGATTTCTTGCGGCCAGGACGGCAACCAGAACGAAAAGCGGCTCGGCAGCGGCCTGCGGCTCCGGGGCAGGGAGTGCCTGATGCCCCAGCGCCGCTTCGAGCATACGGTCTGCGGCGACCTCTAGAACGGGCAGTGCCGTGAGGTCCCTAGGCGTCGCTGCCCTGATAAGGGGCACGACCGTGAGCTGAGTCACGGTGCCACGGTAGCACCGGCGCGGGATGGCCGGCCCCACACTGCGTTAGGACGCCTGGGCGTGCTGCTGCCGGCCGACGTCGGCGATGAACGTCCGGATGACCCGGTTCCCTTCCGCTGAATCCTGGGGCCGGTGCCCGCCGGCCGCCGTGCGGTGCAGGGCGCCGGTCTCGCGCAGGTAGCCTGCGATCTCTTCGTAGAGCGGTTCCCAGCCACCGGTCAGGACCAGGGTGGGGACCCCGGGGACGATCTGCAGCGGGGCTTCCCAGGGCGGGGCCTGCAGGCGGAGGCGGCGCGCCTCCCGCTGGTCTTCCGGGCGCGGGGCGCCGAGGGTCGCCTGCGCGGGCGTGTGCGCGGCGAACACCCGGCGGACGAATTCGCGGTGGAAATCCTCGTCGCTGAGATTGTGTCGGACCTCGAAAAGCGGCTGCATCAGGGCGCGGTGCGCCGCGGTGGCCGGCAGCTCCGCCGTGAGCGAGAGGCACGCCGGTTCCACCAGGGTCAGCGACTGCACCAGGTCGGGACGCTCGACGGCGGCCATCATCGCCGCAATGGCACCCTGCGAATGTGCGACGACGTGACCGCCCGCGACACCGCGGCCGTCGTCGGCCAGGGCGCGGAGGACGATGGCGGCGTCGGCAGCGAAGTCGGTTTCCAGCGGTTCCGCGGTGGGGTCAAAGCCGTGGCGGCGCAGGAACAGGGCGTCATAGTTCAGCGCCATTCCGTGCTGCTTCGGCCACGCGGCAGCACCGAAGCTGCCGGCCCCGTGGACGAAGACTACGCGCTGCTTGAACATGGTCTAACCCTATGGCACCGGCCCCGCAATGGGGCCGCCGACATCTCGGCCGGACGGGCCTATTTGCCGCCGCCGAGGAACTTATCGAAGCCCTTGGGCAGGTTCAGCTGGGAGGGATCGAAATCTCCGCCCTGCTGGCCGAACGCGGCCCCGGTCGGAAGGGCCTTGGCGCCCGCGGCGCGCCGGGCCTCGGCGTCCTTGAGCTCCTGCGCTGCCTTGGCCGGGTTGCCGGAGCGGGCCTTCTTCTTGGGTGCGGCCTTGCCGCCCTTGCGGGCACCGCCGCCGCCCATGCCGGGCATCCCCGGCATTCCGGGCATGCCGCCGCCGGCTGCCATCTTCTTCATCATCTTCTGGGCCTGGGCAAAGCGCTCCAGCAGGCCGTTGACCTCGGAGACGTGCACGCCTGAGCCGCGGGCGATGCGGGCGCGGCGGGAGCCGTTGATGATCTTGGGAGCGACGCGTTCATGCGGCGTCATGGAGCGCACGATTGCCTCGACGCGGTCGATCTCGCGCTCGTCGAACTGCTCGAGCTGCTGCCGGATGTTCTGCGCTCCGGGCATCATCATGAGCATCTTCTTCATGGAGCCCATGTTGCGGATCTGCTGCATCTGGGCCAGGAAGTCGTCCAGGGTGAAGTCTTCCTGGTCGGCGAATTTCTTCGCCATCCGGGCAGCCTCGTCCTTGTCCCAGTTCTGCTCGGCCTGCTCGATCAGGGTGAGCACGTCACCGAGGTCGAGGATGCGTGAGGCCATGCGGTCCGGGTGGAAGAGCTCGAAGTCGTCCAGGCCTTCGCCGGTGGACGCGAACATCACGGGCTTGCCGGTGACGGAGGAAATGGAGAGCGCGGCGCCGCCGCGGGCGTCGCCGTCGAGCTTGGAGAGTACGATGCCGGTGAAGTTGACGCCTTCATCGAAGGCCATGGCCGTGTTGACCGCGTCCTGGCCGATCATGGCGTCCACCACGAACAGCACTTCGTTCGGAACGATGGCGCTGCGGATCTGGCGCGCCTGTTCCATCATCTCGGCGTCGACGCCGGTCCGGCCGGCCGTGTCCACGATCACGACGTCGTGGAGCGTGCGGCGGGCTTCCTCGACGCCGGCGCGGGCGACGGCAACCGGGTCGCCGGCCGGGTGGTCGAGTTCGGTCGAGGTGGCGCCCGGGTGCGGCGCGAAGACCGGCACGCCGGCGCGCTGGCCGACGACCTGGAGCTGGGTCACTGCGTTGGGGCGCTGCAGGTCGCAGGCCACCAGCATGGGGCTGTGGCCCTGCGCCTTGAGGTACTTGGAGAGCTTTCCGGCCAGGGTGGTCTTGCCGGCGCCCTGGAGGCCGGCGAGCATGATGATGGTGGGCCCGGTCTTCGCGAGGCGGATCCGGCGGGTTTCACCGCCGAGGATCTCGACGAGCTCCTCGTTGACGATCTTCACGATCTGCTGGCCCGGGTTCAGCGCGGCGGAAACCTCGGCGCCGAGAGCACGCTCGCGCACACGTCCGGTGAACTCGCGGACCACGGGCACGGCGACGTCGGCATCCAGGAGGGCCCGCCGGATTTCGCGGACCGTGGCGTCAACGTCCGCCTCGGTCAGGCGGCCCTTGCCACGGAGATTCTTGAAGGTTGCTGTCAACCGGTCAGAGAGTGAATTGAACACGCGCCGTGCACTTCTTTCAGTGGATCTACGGATGGCTGCCGGTCCGGCACGCCAGCGTCGCGGCTGAAGTTCGCCTGAACGAACCGCCTCGACAACGGGACTCGACTATCTAGGGTACCAAGACGGGCGTTCAAGATGGCATGCTGGCGTAGGTGACCAGCAAAACAACTGTAAAAACCCTGCTCATCCTGGGCGCCTCGGGCGACCTCACCGGCAGGCTCCTGCTGCCGGGACTTGCCAGGCTCGTGTCCCGGGGGCGCGCCGACGGCCTGACCCTGGTGGGCGCCGGCTCGGATGCCTGGACCCCGGATCAGTGGCTGGAGCGCCTCGAAGAGTCCTTCGCCGACGCCCACTCCCAGGCCGGGGCCCCTGGCCGCCGGGAGCTGAAGCGGATCCGGGAAACCACCAGCTACCACCAGCTCGACGTCACGGCCGACGGGCAACTGGCCGGCCTGCTGGCGCAGCTGGAGGGGCCCGTGGCCATCTACTTCGCCCTGCCGCCGCGCGTCAGCCAGCTGGCCTGCGAGGCCCTCGTTCCCGGCCAGGTGCCCGCCGGGACGCGGCTGGTCATGGAGAAGCCGTTCGGTTCCAGCGAAGACTCCGCCCGCCACCTCAATGCGACCCTCGCCGCCCTTGTCCCGGAGGACCACATCCACCGGGTGGACCATTTCCTGGGCAAGGCGACGGTGCTGAACATCCTGGGCCTGCGTTTCGCGAACACCTTCCTCGAGCCGGTGTGGAACCGCGGGCACATCGAAAAGATCGAGATCGTCTTCGATGAGGACCTCGCGCTGGAAGGGCGAGCCCGGTATTACGACGGCGCCGGCGCCCTGCGCGACATGATCCAGAGCCACCTGCTGCAGATCATGGCCCTCCTGGCGCTCGAACCGCCGGCGTCGGTGGACGAGCGGGACCTCCGCGACGCCGTCGCCACTGTGCTGCGGGCCAGCAGCATCAAGGCGCCCTACGCAAAGAGCACACGCCGCGCCCGGTACACCGCGGGCTCCATCGGCGGCCGGACGGTGCCGGACTACGCCAAGGAGGACGGGGTCGACGCCGCCCGGGGCACCGAGACGCTCGCCGAGGTGGAGGTGGAGATCGACAACTGGCGCTGGCAGGGCGTCCCGTTCATCCTCCGGTCCGGCAAGGCGCTGGGCAACAAGCGCAAAGAGGCCGTGGTGACCTTCCGCCCGGTGCCCCACCTGCCCAAGGGCTTCACCGGGGTGGACTCCCCCAACCAGCTGCGGATCGGCTTCGGGCCGGACACCCTGCAGTTCGACGTCGATGTGAACGGCCCCGGCGACATCCTCAGCCTGGACCGCGCCACCCTTAAGGCCGAGCTGAGCGCCTCGGCACTGCTGCCGTACGGGGAGGTCCTGGAGGGCGTCCTGACCGGCGATCCGCTGCTCTCCGTCCGCGCCGACACCGCGGAAGACTGCTGGCGCATCCTGGAGCCCGTCCTCAAGGCCTGGGGCAGGGGCAGCGCACCGCTGGAGGAGTACGCGGCGGGAAGTGACGGGCCGGAGGGCTGGCCGGCCTGACCGCCGGCCGGACGCGGGCGGACCGGCCGGCCGACGCCCCGGCTGAGCCGCCGTCGGGCGCTGGTTCAAGCGGCCAAACGCACAAAAGCGGGCCGGGTACCTTGTCAGGTTCCCGGCCCGCTTCGTTGTCTGACGCTGCTGGCTAGATGGCAGCCGATCCGCGTTCACCGGTGCGGACCCGTACTGCCTCGAACACATCCATCGTCCAGACCTTGCCGTCCCCGGCCCGGCCGGTGTTGGAGCTGGCGATGATGACATCCAGGATGTCGTCCGCCTGTTCATCGGTGGCCAGGACCTCCACCCGGATCTTGGGAAGCAGGTCCACGTTGTACTCGGCTCCGCGGTACACCTCGGTGTAGCCCCGCTGCCGGCCGTAGCCGCTGGCCGCGCTGACGGTGAGGCCCTGCACGCCGTAGGCTTCGAGCCCTTCGCGGATGGTGTCGAGCTTTTCCGGCCGGACGATTGCTGTGATCAGTTTCATGCCTCCACGCTTTCCTTGCCTGCGGTCTTCTTGCCATTGGACGACGCGTCCACCGTCTCGGCGGCCGGGGCCGTTGCGGCCTGGCCCTGGGCCTTGCCGGTGATGAGCTCGTGCAGCGGGGTGAAGCTGCCGCCGTGGCCGCCGACACCGAATTCGTAAGCGGTTTCGGCGTGCAGGCTGAGGTCCACGCCCACCACTTCCTGCTCCTGGGAAACCCGGAAGCCCATGGTCTTGTGGATGGCGAGGGCGATGATTGCGGTCATGATCGCGGAGTAGGCGATGGCGATACCGGCCGCTGCGAGCTGCGCCCAGAGCTGGGTGAGTCCGCCGCCGTAGAAGAGGCCACCGCCAACACCCTCAACGGGCAGGGCGATGAAGCCCAGCGCCACGGTGCCGATGATGCCGGAAACCAGGTGGACACCGACGACGTCGAGCGAATCGTCAAAGCCCCAGCGGAACTTGAGGCCGACGGCGAGGGCGGAAGCCGCACCGGCGATGAGGCCGAGGCAGAGGGCGCCGATCGGGCTGACGTTGGCGCAAGCCGGGGTGATGGCAACGAGGCCGGCAACCACACCGGAGGCGGCACCGAGCGAGGTCGGGTGACCGTCGCGGATGCGCTCCGTGACGAGCCAGCCGAGCATGGCCGCGGCGGGGGCTGCCAGGGTGTTGACCCAGATCAGGCCGCCCTGTTCCGCCGTCGTCGCTGCGCCGCCGTTGAAGCCGAACCAGCCGAACCACAGGATCGCGGCACCGAGCATCACGAACGGGATGTTGTGCGGGCGGTGGTTGGGGTCCTTGCCGAAGCCCTTGCGGTTGCCGATGATCAGGACGAGGATCAGCGCGGCAACACCTGCGTTGATGTGGACCACCGTGCCGCCGGCGAAGTCAATCGCGGGGCCGAGGGCCTGGCCGATCGCACCTTCCGGGCCGAACAGCCCGCCGCCCCAGACCATGTAGGCCAGCGGGCAGTACACCAAGGTGACCCAGACCGGGACGAAGACCGTCCAGGCGCCGAACTTGGCGCGGTCTGCGATCGCGCCGCTGATCAGTGCGACGGTGATGATGGCGAAGGTGGCCGCGTAGCCGACCTTGATCAGTCCGTCAGGGGTATCGATGCCTTCCAGCCCGAAGGTGGCAAACGGGTTTCCGACCATCTGCATGAAGCCTTCGCCGGAGCTCATCGAGGCGCCCCAGAGCACCCAGACCACACCGACCATGCCGATGGAGATGAAGCTCATCATCATCATGTTCAGTGCAGCCTTGGCGCGCGTCATGCCGCCGTAGAAAAATGCGAGTCCTGGTGTCATGAACAGCACAAGTGCCGCTGCCACCATCAGCCATACGTGACCTGCGGTAAGTTCCATGGTGCACGTCCTCCCTTGCTTAGATGCGAATCTGTTGGGTGTTCCTGCGGAGTTCTCCGCATGCCTCAACGCTGTTTGCGTTCTAAGAAGAGTTTGTCCGGGGCGTGTTTCACCGGGAGAGGAATTAGATTGCCGGGTTGTTACAAGAACCTCCCGGAAGTAAATGGTGCAAATCCTTCTTGTTACGGTTATGTTTCACCGGTTCCAACACCCCCTCTCCCGCATGCCCGCACCGCCCGCACCGCCCGCACCGCCAGGAAGCCACCATCATGAGTAAGACCCCCCGTCCCGCGGGTTCCCCGCCGCAGGCCTCCCCCCGAAACAACGGGAGGCCGGTGCTGCCCCGGGACATCAAGGTGATGTTGGTCGCGGCCTTCCTCATCGCACTGGGCTTCGGCCTCGTGGCCCCGGTCCTCCCCCAGTTCGCCACGACGTTCGACGTCGGCGCGACGGCGGCTGCCGTGATCGTGAGCATCTTCGCGTTCATGCGGCTCGTGTTCGCTCCGGCCGGCGGGGCACTGATTGTGCGGCTCGGGGAACGGCCGGTGTACGTGGCCGGCCTGCTGATTGTTGCGGCGTCGACGGCGGCCTGCGCCTTCGCCCAGGACTACTGGCAGCTGCTGGTCTTCCGGGGCCTCGGCGGCGCCGGCTCAGTGATGTTCACGGTCGCGTCGATGGCCCTCGTGGTCCGGCTGGCGCCGCCCGAGAGCCGCGGCCGGGTCTCCGGGGCGTACGCCTCGGCCTTCCTGATCGGCAATGTGTGCGGGCCGGTCGTCGGCGGCCTGCTCGCCGGCTTCGGCCTCCGGATTCCGTTCCTTGTCTACGCGGCCGCCCTGGTCGTGGCCGCCCTGGTGGTGCAGACCCAGCTGAGCCATGTGCCGGCCGCTTCCCGCCCGGACGGCGGCACGGCGCCGGCGATGGACTTGCGCGAGGCACTGCGTGACAGCGCTTACCGGGCGGGGCTGTTCTCCAGCTTCGCCAATGGCTGGGCGACCTTCGGCGTGCGGATGGCCACGGTGCCGCTCTTCGCCGTGGCCGCGCTGAACGCCGGGCCGGAATCGGCAGGCTGGGCGCTGGCGGTGTTCGCCGCGGCCAACGCGGTGGCGCTGACCTTCTCCGGCAGGCTCGCGGACAGCCTGGGCCGGAAGCCCATGATGATTTCCGGCCTGCTGGTGACCGGCACCGCGACGGCGGCGATCGGCTTCACCCACGAACTGCTGTGGTTCCTCCTGGCCACGGCCGTGGCCGGCATCGGCTCAGGCCTGCTGGGCCCCGCCCAGCAGGCCGCCATGGCCGACGTGATCGGCAACGAGCGCTCCGGCGGCCGGGTGCTCGCCATCTTCCAGATGACGGCCGACAGCGGAGCGATCATCGGGCCGGTGCTCGCCGGGCTCCTCGCGGACCGGCTGGGCTATGGCTGGGCGTTCGGCGTCACGGGTGGCGTGCTGGTCGCGGCCGCGGCCGGCTGGATGCTGGCCCGGGAGACCTTCCAGCGCACCGCGCGGCCGGACGGGTACCGTACCCCCTGATCAGGGCCCGGTTTCGCCCGAACGGAGACCCGCGCAGAACTTCACCGGCGGACTTCGTTAGGCTGTGGGGAGATCCCACCAGAAGCTGGAGTAATTAGTCATGCCATCCCAAGATCCACCCAACGAACACCTGCCCGATCCCAGGCCGGAGGACGCGGCGACCGGAACCAGGCGCAGGAAGCTCCGTCCTGCCGTCGTGGTCCCCGTGGTTGCCGTCATGGCCGTCATGGCCGTGCTGGTTTCCCTGGCACTTTTCCTCAGACCCGGCACCACGGTCGACGCCGCCCCCTCACCGGCTCCGGCATCAACCACGGCCACCGCCCCGGCGAAAACGCTGCCGCCGGCACCAGCTGTCTCGTATTACCAGCAGGCAGGCCCGCCCGCCGGCTCACCGCTGGAGGCAGTGGAACCACTCCAAATCAGCGTCGCGAAGGACCTGGTGGGCACCCGGCTGGCCAAGGGCATGGTCGGAATCTCACTGGAGGCCACCGATCTCGCTGACCCCTCCCTCAGCAGCGGCAACGCTTCGTTGGTGAAGCTGTTCCAGGAAGCCGACCAGCCGGTGCTCCGGTTCGGCGGCAACGCCGTTGACCGCCGCTTCTTCTGGACTTCCACTAATGAGGTCGTCCCGTCCAACTACACGGGGGACAAGGCACATCCCGTTCGTGCCGTGGGTCCGGCGGACCTGGCCCGCGTGAACACGCTGCTGGACGCCGTCGATGCCAAGATCGCCCTCACTGTCGACCTAGGCCACTACGGCCCGGACCGCGCTGCAGACATGGCCAAGCACGCGGCACAGATCTTTGGCCCTCGGCTCTTGAGCTTCACCATCGGCAACGAGCCCAATGGATTTGGGACCAATGGCGTCCGCCCGGGCGGCTACACCATTGAGAACTACGTGGCGGAGCTCAAGGCGTACGCGAACGCGATAAACGCTGTCGCGCCCAACGTCCCTATTTCGGGCCCGGGCGCCTACGACCAGAAGTGGTGGCAGCCATTCATTGACGCGGACATTCCGCAGAAGAAGATCCTGTCCTTCCACTACTACCCGATGTACAGCTGCGACGGAGTGGTGGATCCCTTGGCCTCGCCGACCATCGCGAACGTCATGAGCCGGCTGATGCATGAACGCGCCGTGGACTACCAGCAGGCGGCCCTGGCCGCCGGCCGGGCGGCAGGGCTCGAAACCTGGCTTCCGGAGACGGGAATCGCTGCCTGCCCCGGCTCCAACGAAACATCAAGAACCCACGCTTCGGCCCTATGGACCGCCGACTACGCGCTGAACGCCGCACAGCTGGGCATCACGAGGATCGGCTTCCACAGCTCGTTGCTGACGTGCAAGGGCGGTCCCCCCATGTCCGCCGTCTGCAGCGGCGGGGCTTACCTGAAACCGGACGGGAAAGTTTCCGGCCGGGCCAACTTCTTCGGCATCTCCATGGTCGCCGAGATGGCCGAAGGGAAGTTCCTGAAGGTGAATACGAAGGGTGGCGGCCTGGTGTTCGCCTATGCCCTGCAGAACGCCGACGGAAGCACCAGCGTTGCCATTGTCAACGAAAACGACCCCGAGAAGTCCGCCCAGACCGAAGTCACCATCAAGCTGCCCGGGGAGCCGCTGACCGGAACCATGACCCAGATGACCGGTCCCAGCTACGCGGCCGAGGACAGCACGGTGATCGACGGTGCCAAGTCCGAGCCGGTCCCGCTCGCCGAGCGTGCCACGGTTGAGGGTTTCAAATACGGTTCACAGACACAGACGTTCAAGCTGACGGCCGGAACGGTTACCGTGCTGAACTTCCAGTACTAGAGGCCACAAGCCACTGGCTCCCGGTAGATGCCGTTCCCGTAAGTCTGGGCGGCACCAACCGGGAGCCAGCTGGGTTTAATCCGTACGTCGGCGCTGTCAGTTCAGGATGGCGTCGACGAAGTTCTCGGCGTCGAACGGCGCGAGGTCGTCCGCGCCCTCGCCGAGGCCGATCAGCTTGACCGGGACGCCGAGGGACTTCTGGATCGCCACCACAATGCCGCCCTTGGCTGTTCCGTCCAGCTTGGTCAGGACGATGCCGGTGATGTTCACGACTTCGGCGAACACGCGGGCTTGGTTCAGGCCGTTCTGGCCGGTGGTCGCATCCAGGACCAGGAGCACCTCGTCCACCTCGGCCAGCTTCTCGATGACGCGCTTGACCTTGCCGAGCTCGTCCATCAGGCCGGTCTTGTTCTGCAGGCGGCCGGCGGTGTCGATCATCACGACGTCGACTTCCTGGTCGATGCCTGCCTTGACCGCTTCATATGCGACGGACGCAGGGTCCGCACCGTCGACGTCGGACTTCACGGTGGGGACGCCGACGCGCTGTCCCCAGGTGGCGAGCTGCTCGGCGGCGGCGGCGCGGAACGTGTCCGCGGCACCCAGCAGGACATCCTTGTCCTCGGCGACGAGCACGCGGGCGAGCTTGCCCACCGTCGTGGTCTTTCCGACGCCGTTGACGCCCACCACCAGCACGACGGCGGGCTTGTCGGCGTGCCGCTCCACCCGGAGGGTGCGGTCCATCGTCGGGTCCACGAGCTTGATCAGTTCCTCACGCAGCAAAGCTTTGACCTGTTCCGGGGAGCGGGTGCCCAGCACCTTGACGCGTTCGCGGAGCGCGTCCACGAGCTGCAGGGTCGGCTCGGTGCCGAGGTCGGCGAGCAGGAGGGTTTCCTCCACCTCGTCCCAGACGTTCTCGTCGATCTTGTCCGCTGAGAGCAGCGCCAGCAGGCCCTTGCCCAGGATGTTGTTGGACTTCACGAGGCGTTCGCGAAGGCGGATCAGGCGGCCGGCGACCGGCAGCGGCGTCTCGACCGGAACGGTTTCCAGGCCGGCGACGTTGTCCGGGACTTCGACTGTCTCCAGATCCTCGACGTCGACCGTGCCGTCGCCCGGTGACACGCGTTCGCGCGCAGGTGCGGGGCGGTCCTCGAGGAGGGTTCCGCCGCCTGCACCAGGCTTCACGGGATCGTTCTCGTCACGCTTTCCCGGGTAGTTGGTGATGTTCTTCCGGGTCTTCATCAGGACCGGAATAAGCGCACCGAGGACCACCAGGGCGGCGAGAATGGGCAGAAGAATGGGGAGGATGTCGTTCACTCCCCTAGCTTCTCACAAACCGGAAAGCCGTCGCGGAGCCCGGAAACGCGGGCGGCCGTGCCGCAGACGCTGCCTCAGCCGGTGCCTCAGACCTGAGCGCCGAGGCGCTGGCTGATGACGGTCGAGACGCCGTCGCCGCGCATTGTGACGCCGTAGAGGGCGTCGGCAACTTCCATGGTGCGTTTCTGGTGGGTGATGATGATGAGCTGGCTGGATTCGCGCAGCTCCTCGAAGATGGTGATGAGCCGGCCCAGGTTTGTGTCGTCGAGGGCGGCCTCCACCTCGTCCATCACGTAGAACGGTGAGGGCCTGGCTTTGAAGATCGCGACCAGCAGGGCCACCGCGGTCAGCGACCGTTCGCCGCCCGAGAGCAGTGAGAGCCGCTTGATCTTCTTGCCGGCCGGACGTGCCTCGACCTCGATGCCGGTGGTGAGCATGTCGGAGGGGTCGGTGAGGACCAGCCGGCCCTCACCGCCGGGGAACAGCCGGGCAAAGATCCGGACGAACTGCGCAGCGGTGTCCTCAAAGGCCTCGGCAAAGACCTTCTGGACCCGCTCGTCGACTTCCTTGATGATGTCCAGCAGGTCTTTGCGGCTGGACTTGAGGTCCTCGAGCTGGGTGCTGAGGAACTGGTGGCGTTCCTCGAGGGCCGCGAATTCCTCAAGCGCCAGGGGGTTGACCCGGCCCAGGGCGGACAGGTCCCGTTCGGCCCGTTTGAGCCGTTTCTCCTGTTCCTCGCGGACGAAGGGTTTGCCGGCCACGATCTCGCGTCCGTCCTCGTCCACCGGGGCGCGCAGGGCCGCCCATTTGTCCGCCGATTCCGCGGCGGGCACGGGAACGGGCTGGTCCGGGCCGAAATCCGCCACGAGCTGGTCGGGGGTCAGTCCCAGCTCCTCGACGCTCCTGAGCTCAAGCGCTTCGATCCGGAGCCGCTGCTGGGTGCGGGCCAGTTCGTCGCGGTGCACGGAGTCCGTCAGTTCAGCCAGTTCGCGGGCCAGCGCATCGTTGCTGCTGCGCACGGCGGCCAGCTCCGCATCCATCTGCTCCTTGCGTTCCTCGGCGCTGTCCCGTTCCTGCCGGGCGATTTCCACCGAGACATCTATGAAACTGATCACCTGGCCGACAGCGGCGGAGACGGCTGCGGCGCGTTTGGCCTGGAGCCGGCGGCGGTGTGCCCGTTCGGCGGCCTCCTCCCGGGCGCGCCGTTCGGTGGCGGCTGCGCGTTCGAGCGACGACGCACGGTTGCGGGTGGCCGTGAGCTGTTCCTCGGTGCTGCGCAGGGCAAGCCGGGCTTCCATTTCGGCGGTGCGGGCCAGCGAAGCAGCCAGGGCAAGGGCGTCACGGTGTTCCGGCGAGGGTTCCTCTTCGGCCGGTGCCTCCTGCGCGGCGGCGAGCCGGGCCGCCACGGCTGTGAGCGCAACCTGATCGCTGACGATGTTGGCCTCGGCCTTGGCGAGGGAAGCTGCGAGCCGCTCGCTTTCGCCGACCGCGCTGCGCAGCACGGAGTTCAGGTGCCCCAGGCGTTCGGCGACGGCCGCCAGCCGGGCATCCGACTCATGGAGTTTCTCCAGGGCGGCATCGGCGCGGTCCTGCGCCGCGGCCCGCCGGGCCTGGGCGGCGGCCAGGGCGAAGCGCTGGCGTTCCAGCTCGGCGGTCACCGAGGCAAGCCGTGCCGAGGCGTCGTCGACGGCGGCCTGCACCTCAATCAGGGAGGGGGCCTTGGCGGAGCCGCCGCTGACCGTCAGCGCCGTGAAGACGTCCCCGGACCTGGTCACAGCGGTCAGCTCCGGGTGGCCGGCAATCAATTGCGCCGCGTCATCCAGTCCTTCGACGACGGCGATGCCCGCCAGCAGTCCGGGCAGCGGCAGGCGGGAGGCTGCGTCCTCCGGCACGGACGCCGTGACCAGGTGGGCGGCCCACCGCGCGCCCTCGGGAGCCTCGGCACCGGAGTGCGGCGGGGCTGCCGTTGCGCCCGCCAGCAGCAGGGCTGCGCGGCCGGCGTCGTCGTCTTTCAGCCGCTGCACGGCGGCGGCCGCGGCCCCGCCGTGCTGCACGACGACAGCGTCGGAGGAGGCGCCGAGGGCCGCCGCGATGGCGGCCTCGAAGCCTGGTTCAACCGTGATCATGGACGCCAGGGAACCAAGCACCCCGGAGATCCCCGCGCCAAGGACGTGGCCCGAGCCGTCCTTGCGGTTCAGGCCGAGCTGGAGGGCGTCGCGGCGGGCAATAAGCGCGCCGCGTTCCCGTTCGCCCTCCCGTTCGGCCGCCTTCAGCGCGTCGATCTCGGCGATGATGGCGTCGAGAGCCGCGCTGGCGTCCTCGTATTCGGCGTCGAGGGTTTCCTCGCCGTCCTCCACTCCGGCAACCTGGGATTCGAGGGCGGTGAACTCGCTGTGGGCCTGCCTGCGGCGTTCCTCCCCCGCTTTGAGGGATTCACGGAGCCTGCCGAGTTCCGCCTGCGCCGACTCCACCCGGGAGCGTGCTGCGCCGACCTGCCCGGCAAGTTTCGCCAGGCCCTCGCGGCGGTCCGCGGCGGCGCGGAGCAGGGACGCAAGCCGCTTGTCCTCGGCGGCTGCGGCCTTTTCGGCCTCCTGTTTGGCGGCCGTGGCGGCGTCCAGGGCGCTGCGGCGCTCTCCGATCTGGTGCTCCAGCCCGGCCTGTTCCGCCCGGACGGCGGCGGCCTGCCGGTCGAGCTTGTCCGGGTCGCGGCCGGAATCAGGGACGTTATCGGAGGCCCCGAGCAGCCGGCGCCGCTCCTCTGCGAGCGAGCCGAGGGAACGTAGCCGCTCGCGTCCCGCGGAGAGCTGGTACCAGTCGTCACGGGCGGCGCTGAGTTTGGGCGTGGCCTCGGCGGCGAGCTGTTCGAGGCTGGCCTGCCGCTGCCTGCCGTCTTCCAGTTCCTGCCCGACGACGCCGCGACGGGCTTTGAGTGCGCTCTCGTCCGCTACGTCCTGGGCCAGGGCCGATTGGAGCTGGACCAGGTCGTCGGCGAGGAGCCGGGAACGCGCGTCGCGGACGTCGAACTGGACGGTCTGCGCGCGCCGTGCCACTTCCGCCTGCTTGCCCAGCGGCGTGAGCTGCCGCCGGATTTCACCGGTGAGGTCGCTGAGCCGTGCGAGGTTGGCCTGCATGGCTTCTAGTTTGCGGACGGTTTTTTCCTTGCGGCGGCGGTGCTTGAGGATGCCGGCGGCTTCTTCGATGAAGCCGCGCCGGTCCTCCGGGGTCGCGTGAAGCACCTTGTCCAGCTGACCCTGGCCAACGATCACGTGCATTTCCCGGCCCAGGCCGGAATCGGACAGGAGTTCCTGGATGTCCAGGAGGCGGCAGCCGGCACCGTTGATCGCGTACTCCGAGCCGCCGGTGCGGAACAGGGTGCGCGAAATCGTGACTTCGCTGTAGTCGATCGGCAGGACGCCGTCGCTGTTGTCAATAGTGAGTGAGACGTGGGCGCGGCCCAGCGGCGGGCGGCCGGACGTGCCCGCGAAGATAACGTCCTCCATTTTGCCGCCGCGAAGGGTCTTAGCGCCCTGCTCGCCCATCACCCAGGCAAGGGCGTCCACCACATTGGACTTGCCGGAGCCGTTGGGGCCCACCACGGCGGTGACACCTGGTTCGAATTCGAAGGTCGTCGCCGAAGCGAAGGACTTGAATCCCCGGACGGTCAGGCTTTTGAGGTGCAAGGTGTTTCGGTTCTCCTGGCTGGCGGAAACGGCTGTTCCTGCCCCAAATCTACCGCCATCACGCCAAATTCAGCGGATTTAGGCTTTTCCCAAGGAAATCCTTTGCGGCGCTTCCGAGCCCAAACATAGGCTGGCGGGAAGAGTTGCCAGACAACTCGGGCCGGCGGGCTCACGCCGTCCCGACGTGGGAGAACGCAGTTCCGCGTTCCGCCACTGGCTTAGGGGACGTGTGGCTGGCAACTCAGTGTAGGGACAACTGAAAACTTGGTTCGCTGCCCCGGGGGGGTGCGGCACAGGGCGGTACATCACGTTCCGGCCCGATACCGCCACCGCGTACTCACTCAGGAGTTCACATGTCCGTATCTTCAGCCGGTCGCACGCTGAAAGCTCTCCGCCGAGTCGTCCTTCCCCTGACGGTCGCCCTTGTTGCAGCGCTCTTGCCGGTCGCCGCCGCGCCCGCACTGCTGCCGACTGCGAGCGCCGCGGATCCCTGCGCGCCGGTCCTGAACGCCGTGGCCTGCGAAAACTCCAAACCCGGAGCGCCACCTGAGGAATGGGACATAACCGGCGCCGGCGATGCGGACATCCAGGGGTTTTCGACCGAGATCAGTGTCAACGCGGGTCAGCCCATCAAGTTCAAGGTGGACACCACCGCGCCCAGCTACACCATCCGCATCTACCGGACCGGCTGGTACCAGGGCCTCGGCGCCCGCAAGATTGCCGACGTCACGCCGTCGGCCTTCCGGCAGACCCAGCCGCAGTGCCTCTCCGACGTCACCACGGAACTCTACGACTGCGGGACGTGGGCGGTGTCCGCGACCTGGCAGGTCCCCGCGACGGCGGTCTCCGGGGTCTACACTGCCTTGCTGACCCGGCCGGACAACGGCAACCAGAGCCACATCACGTTTGTGGTCCGCTCGGACGGCAGCCATTCCAACGTTGTCTTCCAGACTTCCGACACGTCCTGGCAGGCCTACAACGGCTATGGCGGCTCCGATTTCTACCACGGCGCCCAGAACGGCCGGGCCTACAAGATCAGCTACAACCGTCCCGTCAGTACACGGGACGGCATAGACGGCCGCGACTTTTTCTTCAGCAACGAGTACCCCTTGGTCCGTTTCCTGGAGAAGAACGGCTACGACGTCAGCTACATCAGCGGGGTGGACACTGACCGGAACGGAGCCCAGCTCCTCAACCACAAGGTCTTCCTCTCCGTGGGCCACGACGAATATTGGTCCGGCGCCCAGCGGGCCAATGTGGAGGCAGCACGCGACGCGGGCGTGAACCTGCAGTTTCTCTCCGGCAACGAAATGTACTGGCGGACACGGATGGAGCCTTCGCCTGTCGATGGAGCGGCGGGCCGCACCATCACGTCCTATAAGGAGACCTGGGCCTACGGCAAGATTGACCCCAGCACGGAGTGGACCGGTACGTGGCGCGATCCACGGTTCGCCGCCCAAGCCAACGGCGGCGGCCGGCCCGAGAACGCTTTGACTGGCACGATGTACATGTCCAATTTTACGGATTTGCCCATCACTGTTAGCGCCGCCGAGGGAAAGTCACGTCTCTGGCGCAACACCACCCTCGCGACGCTCGCCGCGGGGAACTCCGCGGAATTGGCGCCGCACACAGTGGGATACGAATCCAATGAGGATGTGGACAACGGGTTCAGGCCCGCGGGGCTGATCCGCCTGTCCACCACTACAGGGCCAACACCGCAGTATCTGGCGGATTTCGGGAACACGGTACAGGAGGGGACCACCACCCACCACATGACCATGTACCGCGCCCCCAGCGGGGCGCTGGTCTTTTCCGCGGGTACCGTGCAGTGGACGTGGGGCCTGGACCAGGAGCATGACGGGGACGGTGCGCCCGCGGATCCGCGGATGCAGCAGGCGCAGATCAATCTTTTGGCAGACATGGGTGCCCAGCCCGCCACCCGTGACACCGCGCTTAAGGCAGCGTCAGCCAGCAGCGATACGGCAGGTCCGACCGTGGCGATGTCGTCTCCGGCCGAGGGAGCCACGATTCCGCACGGCACGTCCGTCACAGTGTCCGGAACGGCCAGCGACGTCGGCGGCATCGTGGCCGGAGTCGAAGTCTCGACCGACGGCGGAAGCAGCTGGCATCCTGCCCAAGGCAGGCAAACCTGGACTTACACCTATATTCAGAACGGCCTCGCCACGGCCAGCATCAAGGTGCGCGCCGTGGATGACAGCGCCAATATCGGCACTCCCCTCACCCGCAACCTCCAGCTCACCGGACCGTACTCGGTCTTCGGCCAGCAGGTGCCGGATGCCCCTGATTCCCAGGATGGAGGGGCCTATGAGCTTGGCTTGAAAGTCACTCCCAGCGTCGGCGGCTTCATCACTGGAGCCCGCTTCTACAAGAGCGCCGCGAATACCGGAACTCACACCGGTTCGCTGTGGAATGCCACCGGGCAGCGACTGGCAACAGCCACGTTCACTTCGGAAACGGCGTCCGGCTGGCAGCAAGTACTCTTCAGCCAGCCGGTTGAAGTCACCGCCGGGCAGCAATACGTCGTCTCGTACACCGCTCCCGGCGGCCACTACGCCAGCGAAAACTACCAATGGGCCAGCTCTGGCCTGACCGACCCGCCCTTGACCGTTGCCGGTGGGTTTGGGAGCCCTCAGGCCGGTGTGTACGGGGTAGCGGGTTCGTTTCCGACAAACAGTTACCAGAACGGCAACTACTTCGTCGATGCCCTGTTCGACACCGTCGACACGTCGGACCTGACCGCATCCGGACAGTGGCCGATGGACGGCTCATCGAGCGTCCCGCAGGCCACAACGGTGGGTGCTGTCTTCTCCAAGACCGTCACGGCTCCGACCCTCAAGTTGACGATGGCGGAAACCGGGACGGCGGTCGCGGGAACCACCGCCTACGACAACACAACGCGAAAGCTCACCTTCACCCCCGCAGCCGATTTGGAAACGGGCACTAATTACACCGCTACGCTCAGCGCCACGGACCAGAGCGGCGGCTCCGTGACAAGCGGCGCCACGTGGTCCTTTACAACGGTTGTCTCGCCGCTGGTGCCAGGCAGTTGCCCCTGCAGCCTTTATGATGACTCCGTCGTCCCGGGGATCCAGGAGGTCCGGGAAGGTGTGCCACTGACTCTGGGAGTCCGTTTCTCCAGCACTACCGCCGGGACCGTCACCGGCGTCCGTTTCTACAAGTCTGCCGGCAATAGCGGCACTCACACCGGCACCCTGTACACCGCGTCCGGACAACAGCTCGCCAGTGTCACTTTCGCAAATGAGAGTACGTCCGGCTGGCAGACGGCCAACTTCAATCAGCCCGTTGCCATGGCGGCGAACACTGAGTACATCGTGGCCTACAAGAGCATTACCGGAACATACTCCGCGACAGCGAATGGCTTAGCGTCCGGACTCAGTGTCGGGAATCTGAGAACCCCGTCCGCCGCAGGTGCGTACTCCTACAGGCAAGATTTCGCCGGTGACCGTTCCAGCACCAGCTACCTTGTTGACGTGGTGGTCCAGTATCCTGATCTGCCGTTGGTGGCCGGCGAGCAGACGCCGCTTCCCGGCTCGTCGAGCGTCGCCTTGGACTCCACTGTCTCCGCGGTGTTGTCCAAAGCCGCGGCGGGCTCCAGTGTGGCAGTGACCTTGACCGGTCCCGGCTCTGTCGATGTTCCAGGTTCGGCCACTTATGACCCGCCGACAGGCAGGGTCGCCTTCACACCGGCGGCCCCACTGAGCCCCGCGACAAGGTACACAGCGACAGTGGCGGCGACGTCGACGACGGGACAACCGCTCAGCGCCGGCGGTACGTGGACCTTCACAACCGTTCCACCCCCTCGGCCCGACGGCGTCTGCCCGTGCTCGCTGTACCAGGACACCGTGACTCCCGGCGTCCTGGAATTCAATGAAGGGGTGCCCCTGACGCTCGGCGTACGGTTCTCCACCACTTCGCCCGGCCAGATCACGGGCATCCGCTACTACAAATCCGCGGGCAACACCGGACCCCACACCGGGGCCCTATATACCGCCTCCGGCCAACAGTTGGCGGCAGTCACCTTCACCGATGAATCCACGTCCGGCTGGCAGACCGCTTCATTCAGCCAGCCCGTGGACATCGCAGCGAACACCGATTACGTGGCCGCCTACCGCACTCCAGCCGGGATCTACTCGGCGACGCCGGCCGGTTTTGGTTCCGGAGGCACTACCGGACCGCTGCGCACCACCTCCGACTCCGGGGCATTCAACTACCACGGCGACTTTCCGTCGCATTCTTGGACCTCCAGTTACCTCGTGGACGTGGACTTCGTCGTGTCGGTGCCGCCAGTCAACGTGACATCCCAGCTGCCGGCGGCAGACTCCGTCGGCCTCCCGCTGACATCGAAACCGACGGTGACGTTGTCGGCGTCTATCCAGCCAGGCTTCACGTTTGAACTGTCAGCCAATGGTGCCGGCGTCGCCGGCACTTCCACCCTTTCGGAGGACGCCAGGACGATCACATTCTTGCCGGCACAGCCACTGCCAGCGGCCACGGTGATTTCCGCCAGCGTCAGTCATGTCGTCTCGGTCGAAGGCGCCGAGCTGGCGCCGCTCAGTTGGCAGTTCACCACTTCCGACCCCACCGGCCCGGAGCAGTCGCTGTTCGGCCCGCTGCTGCCGGCGGTACCCGCCGCGTCCGGGGACACTTCCTCGATTGAGCTCGGCACCGCCTTCTCAGTGTCAACGGCTGGCAGTGCGACGGGCGTGAGGTTCTACAAGGGCCAGGGGAACACCGGAACACATGTCGGTTCGCTGTGGAATGCCGCCGGGGAGCGATTGGCACAGGTGAGTTTCTCGGACGAGACAGCCACCGGCTGGCAAACAGCCACGTTCCCGGCCCCCGTCGCGCTGGAACCGGGTCAGACCTACGTGGTGTCGTACCTGGCTCCGAATGGCAACTATGCCTACACCCCGGCGTTCTTCTCGGAACCGTGGATCAATGGCATCCTGTCGGCGCCAGGCCCGAACAACGGCCGGTACCAGTACGGGTCCGGCGGTTCTATGCCGTCGAACTCCTGGAACGCCACCAATTACTTCGTCGACGTCGTCTTCGCACCCGCATCCCCCTGACCTCCATCGATTGCTCCACAACTGCCCTTCGCCAGGCCCAGGCAGCGACTCAGGCCGGGCGCGGGGCTCAGCGATGTGGGCTACGGGCCCTGAGCGCGTCGCCGTTCCCCCTGGAGCGCTCCTTGAGGCGGCCGTGTTGCCTTGTTCTCCTGCATCCGCTGCTCCCTAACTGCCCTTCTGAGGCTTGAAAACGGCAGTTATGGAGCAGTCGGCGGGTGGTAACCGGTCAGCGCACCACTGACGGGGACCAGGCGTGCTCGATGTAGAGGGAGGGGCGGGACGCCGGATCCGCGTTGATCTGCCAGATATCGCTGTCACCGGCGGCGCCGTCGCGGGCGACCCCGTAGAGCAGGGTCTGGTTGTCCAACCATTCGACCTGGTCGTCCATGCTGCGCGGCTCGGACAGTACGGTTTCCTGCCCGGTGGCCAGGTCCAGGAACGCGACACGCCAATGCGGGGTCAGTGTTCCCCCGGTGTTCTTCTTGTACGCGATCCGGGTGCCGTCGGGAGAAAGCGAAGGGCACTCCACGCCGTCGTGGATTGCCGTGAGCGTGCGCGCCGACATGCTCCCCTTGACCAGCCAGATGCGGCCCGATGATGCCGCAGTCGCGTAGAACGTGTCGCTATCGCCCGGAGCGAAGGTCACACCCCAGATGTTGCGGTCCGCCGCCGTGATCCGGGTGCCGTTGACCATCAGCGCGAAGTCCTCCAGGTTCCCGGTTCCGCCGCCGCCCTGCGCCCCGGTAACGGACGTCTCGGTGGAGAAGCCCGCAGTACCGTAGGCGTGTCCCGAGACAAACACCGTGGTGGATACCAGGGAGCCGTCCGGGCTCATGCGTGTCCGGCTGGGAATGCCCGGCAGGGCCCAGCTCCTGGTCGGCTGCCATTCCGCGTTCAGCAGGACCGCTTCGAAGCTGGTCACGAGGCCGCGGTTGGTCTTCAGGCAGACGATGTTCTGCAGCGTGCCGTACACCCTGTCGCAGGCCACCGCCGCCAAAGACCGC
Organism: Arthrobacter sp. YAF17; assembly: GCF_052113365.1. Classification (NCBI taxonomy): domain Bacteria; kingdom Bacillati; phylum Actinomycetota; class Actinomycetes; order Micrococcales; family Micrococcaceae; genus Arthrobacter; species Arthrobacter sp. YAF17. The sequence continues at coordinate 34,753 of NZ_JBFRDB010000017.1, forward strand.
GCACCGGCGGGGTCGGACAGCGGGACGGTGCCGATTGTTCCGTAGCCCTGGCCTGGCGCGGTATTGCGGAAAATGACTGAGGCCTTCGTCAGCACGGCGGCGCCGGATGCCACCCGTGCCGTCGATACCGCCGCCTTGCTCTCCTGGAAGCGACCGAACGCGGTCGCGGCGTAGGCTCCGGCGGCGGCGATGACCAGTGCCGTGATGACCAGCAGAATCCCCCAGCGCACCCTGCTCCCGGCGGGGGTCAAGTTGCCGGCCTCAGCAGCATGCCGCCACGCAGGATATACCAGGACGCCACGACGCCGGCGGCAAGGCAGGTGCCCACCACCACCATCGCAACGGCGGGACCCAGCGCGAACCACAGGACACCAAAGCCCACGGAGGCGGCCATCCGGCTGAGCGCCACCACCGTCTGGGCGGCGCCAAGCCCGGTGGCAAGTTTGTCCGGCGGTGTCAGTTGGCTCGCCAGCGCCGACAGCACGCCGTCGGTCGCGGCGTAGAAGGCACCGAGCAGAACCAGGCAGGCAACGGTCGGCCCGAATCCCCCGATCGGCGCCGCGGCCAGCAGGTAGCAGGCCAGGAGGGCGACGTGCCCGATGATAAAGACCCTCGCCTTCCCCCAGCGGTCCGCGAGGCGGCCCAGCGGAATGGCGAGGAGCAGGAACACCACATTCGTGCCCACGTAGAGCAGGGGAAACCACTGCACGGCGAAGGAGTCCCGGTCCTGGAGCACCAGGTAGATGAAGCCGTCCCCCACCGTCAGCAGGCCCAGAATTCCGGCGGCAACCAAGAGCCGGCCAAGTCCCGGCTCACGCAGCAGGCGCCAGCGGAATCCCCACGCCGGCCGGGTTTTGCTGTCCGGCCGCACGCTGTCCGGCTCCCCCGCGCCCCTGCCCGCCCTGTCAGTCCGACGGGTTCTCAGGTTCGGCACCAGGAGAGTCAGCACGGCCACACCGATGACGGCGAAGGCCAGGGACACAACAAACACGGTGCCGTACCCGTTGGGGATCAGCATGAGGATAAGGAAGGCCAGCAGCGGACCGCCCGCAGCCCCGATATTGTCCAGCATCCGGTGCACTCCGAAGTGCCGCGCCAGATATTCAGGCTGGGCTGACACCGCGATCAACGCGTCGCGGGGGGCTGTGCGGATGCCCTTGCCAATGCGGTCTGCCGTGACGACGGCGGTCAGGGCCCAGAATCCGCCGGCGAACAGGAGGCCGATCCGGGCCAGCATGGAGAGGCCGTACCCTGCGACCGCCACGCCTTTGGGGCGCCCGATGCGGTCGGAAGCATAGCCCGCAGCCATCCGGACAATGGCGCTCGCGCCCTGGTTGATTCCGTCGAGAAATCCGAACGCAATGGTGGACAGGCCGAGGAACCCGGTGATGTACAGGGGCAGGATGGCGGACACGGATTCGGACGAGACGTCGGTGAGCATGCTCACCACGCCCAGCCAGATAATCACCGGCGAGAGACGAAAGGGCCTTTTCAGGGGTTCGACCGCACCCGGCTCCAACGCCTGCAGGTCCCTTTTGCCGCCGTTGCGGTCCGACATGGAGATGTACATGGCGCTACCCCCCTGCCGCCGTGTGCAGATTTCCCAGGAGCATGAACCGTGTGCCGCCCGTGCCCGTGGTTGAGGCCGTGAGGGTCACCGAATCGGCACCCCGGCTGAACCGCAGCGCCCGTTCTCCGGCCGCGGCAGGCACGGGTTCAGACCAGAACCCCGCGCCGCCCAGGACCTGCTGGAAGTGCCCCGCCACCGAGTCCTGGCTCAAGCCGGCGATCGCGTCGGCGGCCACCTGCAGGGTTCCCTCGGCTGGGGAGACCGACGTCGAGACCACCACTGTTCCCTCCGGAAACCGGAGGGCGTCCACGGGAAACCCGTCCACGATTTTGCCTTGGGCGGATGCCGCCGCCGGCAAGGGCGCGCTGATGAGCGGCGCGGGCGGCGAGGGCATGGGCAGCCCGGTAGGAGTCGCGCTCACCGGCGGAAGGACTTCACGGCCCAGAGGGACGGCGGCCGAACCATCGGTGGAACCGCCGGTCGGGCTGGGCGCACCATCGCCGGCCCCTGCTGGGGCCGCTCCCGGAGCCGCTGCGTCAGTCGTGCCTGGATCCGGGGTGGAGCCGGCGGGCGGCGGACTGCTGCCTGCCGGCGCCGGAGCATGCGACGCCGAAGGCTCTCCGGCCGTCATCTGGTCCAGCACGACGGCGGTGCCTCCCAGGATCGCCGCCACGCCGACACCCGCGATGACGAGACGCCTGGCTTTCACCGGCTGTTCCCGGCCCGGACGAAAGCCTTGACTAAGACCATGGTTGTAATTCCCCTAGCACCCATCGCCACAGTCTTTCAGCGCGATGTTGGGAGCGTAAGAGTAGTACTACTTGTTTTCCGGGCGTCCGCTACCAGCGTCCGTTCCGCGGCCGGGGCTGGCAGACCGGGCACGTGTAGGAAGAACGGTTCATGAACTGGTCACGCCGGAGGATACTGACAAGGCCTGCCTCGGCGCAGCGACGGCATTCCTTGCCCTCCCGGCCGTAGGCGTTGAGGGAGCGGTCGAAGTAGCCGGACGCGCCATTGACGTTGACGTACAGCGAGTCGAAGCTGGTGCCTCCGGCCGCGAGGGCGTCGGTCATGACCTCGCGCGCGGCGTCGAGGACCCGCTCGGCTTCAGCCCGCCTGAGGGTGTCCGTGGGCCGGGCGAAGTGCAGCCGCGCCTTCCACAGCGCCTCGTCCGCGTAGATGTTGCCGATTCCAGAGACGAGGCCCTGGTCCAGGAGGGCGCGTTTGAGGCCTGTCTTGCGGGTCCGGAGACGGCGGTAGAACTCATCGAAGGAGAAGCAGGGGTCCAGCGGGTCCCGCGCGATGTGCGAGGCTTCCTCGGCAATAAGCGGCAGGGGCGTTTCAGCGAGACCGCCGGGACCGCCGTCGGACGTGGGGATCAGCGAGGTGAGAAAGAGCCCGCCGAAGATCCGCTGGTCAACGAACCGGAGCTGCCCCGGCATGCCGTCAGCGGGGCTGAGGCGCAGGCGGACTTTCAGGTGCTTCTCGTCCGGCACACCCGCGTCCTGCATCAGCAGCTGCCCGGACATGCCCAGGTGCGCCATAAGCGCCACCGCGGGCGTGGAGGATTCGGCTGCACCGTTCCCGGAACCAGCCGCGGGGGTGTCCGTCAGCGGCATCCAGAGGAATTTTCCGCGCCGGACCACGTCCAGAACACGGGCCCCCTCAAGGTTGCCGGCGAAGTCCTCAGGGCCAAGCGCGTGCCGGCGGACGGAGCGCGGATCCACCACCTCAACAGCGGTGATGGTCCGGCCCCGCACCCAGCTCACCAGGCCGCGGCGGACAACTTCGACCTCGGGCAGTTCAGGCACGGTGTGCGCCTAGGCGCCGGTCTGGGACTGCAGCTGCTGCGCGCCGGGCGCAGCCGCTTCGGCCGGCGCGGCAGCATCCGGAGCAACAGTCGACGGCGCCGACAGCCTGCGCCACGCATCCGCGGCAGCTTCCTGCTCGGCTTCCTTCTTGGAGTTGCCCGAGCCGGTGCCGTAGTCGTTGCCGCCGATGCGCAGGATCGCTTCGAAGGTCCGGGCGTGGTCCGGCCCGGAGCCCTCCACGGCGTAATTGATCGTCCCGAGCTGACGGCTCGCCGCCAGCTCCTGGATGCTCGTCTTCCAGTCGGTGCCGGCGCCAAGCGCGGCAGCATCCTTCAGCAGCGGCCCGATCAGGCGCATGACCAGCTGGCGTGCCGTCTCGATGTCGTTGGAGATATAGGTGGCACCGATCAGCGCCTCCATGGTGTCTGCGAGGATGGACGCCTTGTTTTTGCCTTCGGTGAGCTTTTCGCCCTGGCCGAGGTAGATGTACTCACCAAGACCGATGCTGCGGCCAATGCCCGCGAGGGCCCGGGTGCTGACGACGGCGGAGCGGCGCTTGGCCAGCTCCCCCTCGGGCAGGGTGGGGTTGTCACGGTACAGCGCGTCGGTTACCGAGAACCCCAGAATGGAGTCGCCCAGGAACTCGAGCCGTTCGTTGGTGGGGATGCCGCCGTTTTCGTAGGCGTAGGAACGGTGTGTGAGCGCAAGACGAAGCGTCCCGGCGTCAATAGTGACACCGAGACGCTTCAGAAGCTCTTCAGTTGAAGACATCTTAGTCAGCCAGTTGGCGGATTAGACGTCTGCGACCTTGCGGCCCTTGTATTCAAGGAACAGCGCGGTGCCAGCCGAGTCGGTAACGACCTTTGCCTGGTGCGGCAGGCTGTACGTGACCTGGCCGTTCTCGACAGTCTTCACCAGGTGGGGGGCAGTTGCCTTCCACTGGGAGCGGCGGGCGCGGGTATTCGAGCGAGACATTTTCCGCTTCGGGACAGCCACGGCTAACTCATTTCTCTCTAGTCCAACACTTACAAATCAGTTTTGCCGGTCAGGCTTAGCCAAGTCAGCTAGGGCAGCCCAGCGAGGATCTACAACCTCGTGGTGATGCCCCGGCTCGTCTTCCAGGCGAACTCCACATTCGGAGCAAAGGCCCTGGCAGTCTTCCCGGCACACCGGCTGGAACGGCAGCATGGTTACAACTGCGTCCCGCAACACCGGCTCAAGATCGATTAGATCGTGCTCGACTCGACGTTGCTCTTCTTCGTCTTCTTCATCCGAGAACTCAGCGTCCTCGTAGAAGAAAAGTTCTTGCACATTGACCTCAAGGTCATACGCAAGGGGATCCAGGCATCGGCCGCACTCGCCGGTTACTCCGACGTTCGCGGTACCTGATACCAAAATTCCTTCGTGTACGGCCTCCAGCCGCAGATCCAGCTCGACATCCGAGCCTTCCTGCACGCCAATGAGTGCCACACCAAGATCACCCGGTGCGGGTACATGTTCCGTCAGCGTCCGCATGCTTCCCGGACTGCGTCCGAGGTCCTTGACGTCGAACGCCAAGGGCGAACTAGCATCTCGTTTAATGAGAACTCCTGTTGAACATATGACCGACGTACTATCTTAGCCTGATCTTCCGGGCGGACTCAAACCGGGGCACGCCTGCGGTTCACACCGCAGTCCAGCCCCGAAACGGGCCGCGCAACCGGCAGCAGGCCGCCGAGTACCGATCAAGCTTACCCTCTGCGCGGCTAGTCCTGGACCGGCCCGCCCGAGTGCAGCCGTTTCAGCACCGAACGGGGCACAAACTCGGACACATTGCCGCCGAGCGTGAACACTTCCTTAATCAGGGTCGAGGACAAGTGCAGGTAGTGGCTTTCGGCGGGCAGGAAGACTGTCTCGACGCCGGTGAGCTGCCGGTTCATCGTCGCCATCGGCAGTTCATAGTCGAAGTCGGAGGAGGAACGGAGGCCCTTGACGATCGCGGACACTCCCCGCCGGCGGCAGTACTCGGCGAGGAGTCCCTCCCCCACCGGTTCCACCACGATTCCCTGCAGGGAGGCCAGGGTTTCCTTGGCCATGTCGATCCGCTCTTCGAGCGTGAAACGGTATTTTTTGGCGTAATTCGTGGAGACGCCCACGATGACCTCGTCAAAGAGGCCAGCGGCCCTGGCAATGACTTCCAGGTGGCCGTTGTGGATGGGGTCAAAGGAGCCAGGGCATACGGCGCGTCTCATGCTCCGAACCTACCGTATTGGTGCCGCGGGCCGGGATAACATGGCGGGATGTCAGCATCGAACATTCCCTTCGCCGTGTCCGGGGACGTGGTCCTCGTGACGGGAGCCGCCATGGGCATGGGCCGCCTGTACGCCCTGCGAGCGGCCCGCGAGGGCGCCGGCGTCGTGATTCTCTGGGACGTCGACGCGGACGCTCTGGCGAAGACCGCCGCCGAGGTCACCGCCCTCGGGGCGCGCGCCGTCGTCCGGCAGGTGGACCTCGCCGACCGCACGGCGATTGCCGAGGCCGCGTCCGAGAGCAGGGCGGAAGGTCCACTGACGCTGCTGGTCAACAACGCCGGAATCGTCCGCGGCGCGCTCTTCTGGGACCACAGCCCGGAGCGTGACATCGCCCTGACCATGGACGTCAACGCGCTGGCGCCGATGTACGTCACCCACGCGTTCCTCCCGGACATGATGGCCGACGCCGGCCGGCCGCGCCGGATCCTGAACATCGCTTCCGCCGCCGGTACCGTGTCCAACCCGAGGATGAGCGTCTACGCGGCCTCCAAGTGGGCCGTGATCGGCTGGAGCGACTCGCTGCGGCTGGAACTCGAACAGCAGGGCTATGGCCACCTCAAGGTCACGACGTTCTGCCCCAGCTACATCTCCACCGGCATCTTCGACGGCGCCCGCGGCCCGCTGCTGACTCCCCTGATGACTCCGGAGGACGCCGTGGACCGGGCCTGGCGGGCCACCATCGCCGGACAGCCGCAACTGATCGCCCCCGCGACCGCGCAGCTGGGCAAGGTCCTGCGCGGCATCCTGCCCGTGCGGGCCTGGGACTTCGTGGGCGGGAAGGTCTTCGGGATCTACTCCACGATGGACAAGTTCACCGGGCGGGACCAGAAGGCGGGTACCCGATGAACTCCCCCCTGCAGTTCCCCTGGCAGCGGACCGCGACCGGCGCCAACCTGCTCTCCCCCGACGGCACGCTCGGCGTGACCATCTTCGAGGAGATGACCACCCTCGCACTCCAGACCGGTGCCATCAACCTGGGCCAGGGTTTCCCGGACGAGGACGGCCCGGTGGAGATCAAGGCTGCCGCGCAGGCCGCCATCGCCGCCGGAGCCAACCAATACGCCCCCGGCAAGGGCATCCTGGAGCTGCGCGAGGCCATCTCGTTCCACCAGGAGCGCTTCTACGGCCTGAAACCCGATCCGCAGACGGAGATCATCGTCACCACCGGCGCCACTGAGGCCATTGCCGCCTCGCTGCTCGCGCTCGTGGGCCCCGGCGATGAGGTCATCACCTTCGAGCCGTTCTACGACTCCTACGGCGCGATCATCGGCCTGTCCGGCGCCCGCCACGTCACAGCCCCGCTGCTGGCTCCGGATTTCCTGCCGGACCTGGACGCCCTCGAAGCGGCGTTCAGCAGCCGCACCAAGGTGGTGCTGCTCAACAACCCGCACAACCCCACCGGCGCTGTGTTCCCCCGCGGGGTGCTGGAACGCGTCGTCGAGCTCGCCGCCCGGCACGACGCTGTGATCATCAGCGACGAGGTCTACGAACACCTCACGTTCGGTGTCCGCCACATCCCGGTGGCCACCCTGCCAGGCGCAGCGGAGCGCACCCTGACCATCTCCTCCGCCGGGAAGACCTTCTCTTTTACCGGCTGGAAGATCGGCTGGCTCTGCGGCCCGGAGCACCTGGTCTCGGCCGCCCGCACCGTCAAGCAGTTCCTGAGCTACAGCTCCGGCACCCCGTTCCAGAGCGCCATCGCGGCGGGCCTCGCCCTGCCGGACGAGTTCTACGCCGGCATCGCCGACACCCTCCAGCTCAAACGCGACATCCTCAGCGAGGGCCTGCGCGCCGCCGGGCTGGACGTGTACACCCCTCAGGGGACGTATTTCGTGAACGTGGACACCGCGCCCCTGGGCATCACCGACGCACTGGACCTGGCCCGCCGGCTGCCCGCGCTCGTGGGCGTCGCAGCCATCCCTGTGTCCGTGTTTTGCCATCCGGAAGGCGCCGAACGCACCCGGAGCCTGATGCGGTTCGCATTCTGTAAGAGGATTGACGTCCTGCAGGAGGCCGCCGAACGGCTCGCGACACTCCGCGACATCCTCTGATGACGGACACACCAGCAGCCTCCCGCTTCCTGCGCACCACGGGCCAGCACGCCACGATCGAGCCCGATGCCTTCACCGAGGGCGGTTTTGTGCTCAGCATTGGCGGGGCGGAACAGTCCCACGTCAATCTCTCGGACCCCTCGGACATCTTCTACGAGTACCTGCGCCGGATCGGCCACGTGGTGGATCTCGCGGCGCCGTGGGGCGAACCCATCACGGCCCTCCATCTCGGGGCCGGAGCCCTGACGCTGGCCCGCTATATCCAGGCCACACGGCCGGGGTCCGTGCAGTACGCCGTTGAGCTGGAACGGGAGCTGCTGGACTTCGTACTGCAGCAACTCCCCCTGCCCGGCGGCACCGAGCTGCACACTCTCATCGGCGACGCGCGGGACGCCCTGGCCGAGCTGCCGCCGGAGCTGCGCTTCGACGTCGTGATCCTGGATATCTTCTCCGGACCGGAGGCGCCGGAGCACATCGCGCGCACGGAGTTCTACCTTGAGGCCGCGGCGAAACTCAGTCCCCGCGGGGTGCTGATCGTCAATGTGGGCGACGAGCCGGGACTCACCCTGGTGCGGAGCCAGGTGGCCGCGCTGCGCCGGGCGATGGCCGACGTCGGCGCCTTCGCCGAAGCGGGCATGTTCACCGGCAGGTATCCCGGCAACATCATCCTGACCGGGACGCAGGGGCCGTGGCCGGAGATGTGGACTGCGGCGCTGACCGCCCGCGGGCCGCACCCTGCGAAGGTGCTGTCCGGCGTCGCGCTGGATGCCCTCACCGGGTAGTCGGGGTGGCCGGGCTGCTCCCCCAGGGAGGACATGTCCAGTCCTCGCGCCCAGGACCGGACATAACCGGAATATGTCCATCCGCCGACCCCTGCGCGGGGCATGTCCCGGGCTCGGGTGTCAGGTGCGGTGGCCGGGCTGCTCCCCCCGGGAGGACATGTCCAGTCCTCGCGCCCAGGACCGGACATAACCGGAATATGTCCATCCGCTAACCCCTGCGCGGGGCATGTCCGGGCTCCGGCGGCTGGTGCGGCGGCCCCGCCGTGGCGGGACTAGGTACCCTCGGGGTCCTCTGGCTGATCCGGCTCGTCCTCCGGGCCCTCCTCCACGCCGGGTTCGGCGAACCAGAGTTTCGTCTCCCCGTACTTGCGTTCCGCGAACCGCTCCAGTCCGTCCGGCCATGACGGCTCGGGGGCCCGGGATGAACGCTCGGCGACGACGACGGCGCCCTCGGCCAGGTGCGGGAGCAGCTTGGCCAGCACCACGGCCAAAGCGGGTTCGTCGAGGGGGTAGGGCGGATCTAGGAAGACGAGGTCCCAGAGGATCCCGGCCTGGGTCCGGTCCAGGAACGATTCGACCTTGGAGCGGTGCACGGAGACCACCTTGTGCCGAGCCACCGCGTTGACGAGGTCCGCGTTGCGCTGGCAGACCTCGCTGGCCTTGCCGTCGAATTCCACCAGGTCCACGGCCTTCGCGCCGCGGCTGGCGCTTTCCACGCCGAGTGACCCGGAGCCGGCGTAGAGGTCCAGTACCCGGGCGTCGGCGATGACCTCGAAGGCGTCCAGCCGGGAGAAGAGCGCCTCCTTGACCCGGTCCGTCGTCGGGCGGGTCAAGGATCCGGGGACGCTGACCAGGGTGGTTCCGCCCGCGGCGCCCGCAATGATGCGGCTCATGGCCGTGCCCCCTGAGACACATGCACGAGTGACTGGTTTCTGTTAGCCGCGTTCAAGGAACGCCTCCTTTTCCGGATTGAGGTATTCGTCGATCGCCGCGGCGAGTCCGGGGTGGGCGCCCAGGGACGGGTCGCCGCCGACGATCTGCCAGGCATCCTGCCGTGCCCGGGCGATCACGTCCTCGTGCTCCAGGACCCGCAGCAGCTTCAGGGTGGACCGGCCGCCGGACTGGGAAGCGCCCAGGATGTCGCCTTCACGGCGCAGCTTGAGGTCCTCCTGGGAGAGCTCGAATCCGTCGGTGGTGGCCGCGACGGCTTCGAGCCGGCGCCGGCTCGGGTGGCCGGGTTCCAGCGTGGTCACGAGCAGGCAGGTGCCCGGCAGGCCGCCGCGGCCCACCCGGCCGCGGAGCTGGTGGAGCTGGGAGATGCCGAAGCGGTCCGCGTCCAGGATCACCATAAGCGTGGCGTTGTGGACGTCCACGCCCACTTCGATCACCGTGGTGGAGACCAGCAGCTTGGTCTGGTTGGCGGTGAAGGACGCCATGGTCTCGGACTTGAGCACCGGGTCCTGCCGGCCGTGCAGCGGGGCCACCGTCACGCCGGCCAGCGCCGGTTCGTCGCGGAGCTGTTCGACGACGCCGGTCACCGACGCCAGTTCGCGCGCCCCGTTGTCGCCTTCGAGGTCCGCGGCGGACGGTTCGGCCTCCCCGGGACTGAAGTCGCCGTCGTCGTCAGTGCCGATCTTGGGGCAGACCACGTAGACCTGGTGGCCGGCGTCGATCTCCTCCCGGGAGCGGCCCCAGAGGCGGCCGAGCCAGGCGGGGTGCTCGGCAAGCCCCACGACGTGCGTGATGATCGGTGCGCGGCCGGCGGGGAGCTCGTCCAGGATGGAGGTCTCGAGGTCCCCGAACACGGTCATGGCCACGGTCCGCGGAATGGGCGTGGCGGTCATGACCAGCAGGTGCGGGGGTTTGCTCGCCTTGGACCGGAGGACGTCCCGCTGTTCGACGCCGAAGCGGTGCTGTTCATCGACCACGATCAGGCCGAGGTCGTAGAAGGAGACGTTTTCGCTCAGCAGCGCGTGGGTGCCGATGACGATCCCGGCGGTGCCGGAGGCGGCGTCCAGCATGGCCTGCTTCCGGGCGGCGGTGGGCATGGAGCCGGTCAGCAGCGAGACCTGGACGGCGTCGGAACCGAGGCCCCCCAGCAGGCCGTCCCGGGACAGCGGCCCGAGCGTGCGGCGGATGGACTCGTAGTGCTGCGCGGCGAGGACCTCGGTGGGGGCCAGCAGGGCGGCCTGTCCCCCGGCATCCACCACCTGCAGCATGGCGCGCAGGGCCACGATCGTCTTGCCGGACCCGACTTCGCCCTGAAGCAGCCGGTTCATCGGCGAGTCCTGGGCGAGCTCCGCGGCCAGCGTTTTGCCGACGGCGGCCTGGCCGGCGGTCAGCGTGAACGGCAGCTGCCGGTCGAAGGCGGCCAGCAGTCCCTCCGCAACGGGCCGGCGGGCGGTGGCCTCCTCCGCGGCGAGCTGGGCGCGGCGCCGGGCCAGAGCCGACTGGAGCACCAGGGCTTCCTGGTAGCGGAACCGGTCGCGGGCGCGCTGCCAGTCCGGGGGCGTCTGCGGGGCGTGGACGAGCCGGTACGCGTCCGCGACCGGCAGGAATTTCTCCCGCGCGGCAATCCCGGCCGGCAGCGGGTCCGGCAGTGCGTCCAGGTCCGCGGTGTCCAGCAGTGTGGTGACGACCTTCTGGATGGACCAGCTGGTCAGCTTCGCCGTGGCCGGGTACACCGGGATGGGCATGGCGGCGAGCTTCTCCGGGTCCATGCCAGGGATGTCCGGGTCCTCGTCCAGCAGCTGGAACTCGGGGTTGGTCAGCCCCAGGGAGCCGGCGTAGCGGGTGATCTTTCCGGAGAAGAGGGCGCGGCGGCCCGGCTGCAGCTCGGCCTTGGCCCGGAAGCCGTTGAAGAAGCTCACCTTCAGCGTGCCGCCGCCCATCCCGGTGCCCGGGGACGCGGCGTCGTCGGAAATCACGACGTCGGTCAGCGAACCGCGGCGGGCGCGCATAGACCGGGTGCTGCTGGAGACGACGCGGGCAATGAGGGTCACTTCCTCATCGAGCGGGACCTCGCTGATGGGAGTGAGTTCGCCGCGGTTCAGGTAGCGGCGGGGGAAATAGTTCAGCAGCCCGCCGACGGTGGTGATGCCGAGGTGCTTTTCAATGACCGCCGCGGAACGCTTGCCAATCCGGCGCTCCAGGCCGACGTGCAGTTCGGCGTTGTGAAGGTCAGCGTCCATGTCCGTCCGGGTTCTCCGGCACGGCGAGCTCGCTGACGCTGATGTCCGAGGGCACACCGAGGGAACGGATCAGGGTGACGGCCGGCTCGGCGTCGGGCACGTGGACGTGGACCCGCCAGCGGTAGGCGCCGGACTCGTCGGGGGCCCCGCCGACCTGGCTCATAATCACCGAGTCGCCCATTTCGTCGAGCCGCTGGCGCATCATGGCGGCGTCGAGCGGGGAAAGAGTGATGGTGCACATGACTTCCACGCCTTCGTCCCGCGGCATGCCGGCGTGGATGTGCGGGTCCTGGACGTTGTAGCCGTGCAGTCCGTCCAGCAGCTGGTCCTGAAGTTCCTCGCCGAGGACGGCGGAGCGGAGGCAGTCGAGGATCAGCAGCATTCCGACGCCGCCGGCATCCACCACGTGGGCGTTGTGCAGGGCCTCCAGCTGGTCTTCGGTGCGCACCACGGCCGCGGCGGCGGCTTCCACCGCGGCGTCCAGCGCCAGGCCAAGGGTGTGGTTGCTGTCGTCGCCGTCGTGCGCCGAGTCCACGGCGGCCGCGGCGCGGGCGGCGGCTTCCATCACGGAGAGCATGGTTCCGGGTACCGGGTCGCTCAACGCGGACCAGGCCCGGAGCTGGGCCCGGTTCAGCGCGCCGGCCAGCAGCGGAGCGCTCAGCCGGTGGTGGCCCGCGAGGGGCTCGGCGGCGGCGCAGAGGAACACGGCGAACAGCGTCCCGGAGTTGCCGCGGGCCTGTTCCATGGCGGTCTGGCCCGCCTGTGCGAGGACGGCGCCGACGTCGTTCTGGGCCGGATCCGGCGGGCCGAACGCATGCACCGGCGAATCCGGGCTGATCTGCGGCAACGCGGCGGTATCCAGGCTCTGGAGCGCCCGGGCGGCGGCGCGCACCGTCAGGTAGAGGTTGGTGCCGGTATCGCCGTCGGCGACGGGAAAGATGTTGATGGCATTCAGGCGGTCGCTGTGGTTTCCAAGGGTTGTTTCTGCCTTGCTCAACCACCGCTTCATCGCTTGCGCGTTGGCGGCAATTTTAGTCTGCAAAGTGATCCCATCCCACAGTGTCAGCGGGCCTGCCCGCTATTTTGACGCCCGTGCTGTCCGTTGGTGCAGGGGCTTCTACCGAGCCTATCGCAGTGAAACCGTGAGGCAGCTGAACGTCCGGGGGGAATGTGGCCAGCAGCCCGTGGTCCTCCCCGCCGCCCAGGACCCAGGCCATCGGATCCGTGCCGAGCAGTTCTGCGGCGGGCAGGAGCGGAGCCGCCAGTTCCTCCAATACCGCCGCGTCCAGGTTCAGGACCACGTGGCTCGCGGACGCCATCCGGTTGCCGTCGCGGACCAGCCCGTCGGAAATGTCCATCATGCCCGTGGCCCCGGAGTCCCGGGCCAGCGGGCCGGCCGCGAGCGGGGGCTGGGGCCGGCACTGGGTGTCCAGCAGCCCGCGCTGTTCCTGGCCCAGCGCCTCGACGGGTGTTGCCGATTCAAGCAGCGCGAGGCCCGCCGCGGCGCGCCCCACGGTGCCGGCCAGCGCCAGGGTGTCCCCCGGGCGGGCGCCGGAGCGCAGCACGGCGGCCCGGCCGTCCAGGGCGCCGAGGATTGCCACGCTGACGGCCAGTTCGCGGCCCCGGCCGAGGTCGCCGCCGGCCACGGCGCAGTCCGGGGCGCCCAGCTCCCGGATCGCCGCCGAGAGCCCGTCGGCGAAGTCCTCCACCCAGGCGACGCGCGTTTCCGGGGGCATGGTGAGGCTGACGACGAGGGAGGTGGCGCGGGCACCCATGGCGTTGATGTCGCTGAGGTTCTGCGCGGCGGCCTTCCAGCCGACGTCGTAGCCGGTGGTCCGGTAGCCGTTGTTCCACTGCAGCCGGAAGTCCTGGTCCGCCACCTGGGTATCGATGCTGAGGACGGCCCGGCCGTCCGGCGCTGCCACGATGGCGGCGTCGTCGCCCGGGCCCAGGATCAGCGACGGGTTGTTTTCCTGGCCGTAATGCAGGCGCGGAAAGATGCGCTCCAGGAGCTGGGACTCGGAGAGCTCCGCGACGGTCAGGGGCGGGGCTGTCTGTGGTGAAGCGTTCTGTGGCGAGGCGGTCAGGGGCGGTTCATTCAGGCGTTCTGGCACAGCCCTACGCTACCTCGGCGGGGTGACAACGGCTGATCGGGCGGTATGCGCGTCCGGCCGCCGGCCGAGAGCCTTGGCGACCGTTTTCCCCGCAACGCAGGCCACGTGCGAGACTCATACTCATGCCCCTGCCCCTGCCCGCCTTGAATCCCTTGGGTGCCCGGATTCTTGCGTGGCTTTCGGCGGCCGCTCTGCTGTGGCTGGTGTTCGCCATTCAACTTTTCGTCAACGTGGATCCCTTGAGCGTGCACCGGACCGATGCGGTCGTTATGCTCGGCGGTGCAGCGGCTGAACGCCTGCCGGTCGCGCAGCAGATGCAGCGGGACTACGGCATCCCCGTTCTGGTCCTGTCCCATACGGACACCCGCGGAAACGTCGCGGCCGACGACGCTTGCAACGCGGCAGACTTTCCCAACCCTCGCCTGCTCTGCTTCCGCCCCGACGAGTACGACACCCGCGGCGAGGCGCGCGCCATCGGCAAAATTGCCGAGGCCAACGGCTGGAAGTCAATCACTGTGGTGACCTCCAGCTATCACCTCTCCAGGGCGCAACGGCTGATGGAGCAGTGCACGACGGCGGACGTTCAGATGGTGAACTCCCACCCCCAACTGAGTATGGGGCAGTGGCTGCGGCGGTTTGTTATCGAGACCGGGGGCCTGCTGGACGTGTCCCTGCGGCCGGAGTGCGCTGTTCCGCAGGCCGGCACCTAAGCAGGTTACGAAAGAGCCTGATTGCCGGGAGTGGCGGGCGTTTCGCCCAAGAGTTCGGAGATGAGGTCCATGTACTTCTCTGCCAACTGCGCATAGTCGGCGTGCTCCTTGACCCATTGGCGGCTGGCATCGGAACGGACCAGCCTCGAGCGGTCGGCGGCCAGTTCCCGCCACAGCGCGGCCACGGCCTCCGGGCTGCTGGGCACAATATCGCCGGCCTCCGCATCTTCGATAATGCGCGCGGCCTCACCCTTGACGACGGCTGTTACGTGGCGGCCGACGGCCAGGACCTCATAGGTCTTGGAGGGAATGGTGGTCTCGAACGACTTCCAGTCATCCCGCAGGGAGACTATGCAGGTGTCCGCAGAGGCATAGCGGTCCATCACGTCCTGGCCGTGCAACGAAGGATGGAACGTTACGGGAGCTCCAAGGTCTGCTGCCAGTTTTTCCAGCGCCGGGCTCTGCGTGCCGTGGCCCACGAGGTGCAGGTGCATGGCATCGCCCACCAGCGCACTGGCCCGGATGACGACGTCGAGCCGCTGGCTTTTGCCGTGGTTTCCGAGGTAAAGCGCCTCGAACACATCCCGCTCCGGCTCGGGGGATCCCAGGAACGGAATGGTGTCAACGTGGAGGCCGTTGCTCACTGTTTTGACGTTCTTCAGCCCACGGGACCGCAGGGTCTCGGCGAACCCCTCGGTCACCGTGACCACCAGGTCCGCGCGCTTCTGGATGAAGTCCACCGCCATTTCGACGACGCTCTTCACGCGTCCGCGCACCATCCGGGAATCCCGGGCAAGGTCCGGCCAGGCATCGCGCATTTCCACGATCAGGGGAACTCCCCGCAGGCGGGCCAACAAATAGCCGGCGGCGAGGATCGGCAGGCTGGGGGCCGTGGCGATCACCACGTCCGGCCGGCGCGTCAGGAGTCCCAGCGGCACCGACATTGCTGCAGAGAAGCAATGGTCCAGCAGCCTGGCCAGGTGCGAGTTGCCGTGAGGCAGGTACGGTACGCGCCGGATCAGTTCGGTGAACTGGCCTTTTTGCCGCCGGAAGGCCCGTCCTGCGAGCCCGGGGGCAAACTCACGACGGCCCGCCGGGAAGTGGGCCACCGGAGTGACCACATCGAATTCCCAGCCGTAGGCGCAGAATTCCTTCAGCAATGCCGTCCACCGGCGCTGGGGCGGGCTGTTCTCGGGCCAGTAGGAGTGTGTGAGGAGGGTGACCCGTGTCGCCCGGGGGCGCGCCCCATGTGATGTTTTCAACAGCTCCCCCAAAGCAAATGCAGTTCGGTGCGTAATGGTGTTCGTCATCGAACCTTGAGTGGGCACCGCTAAGACCTAGCACCGCCAGCGTGTAATCATACCTGTTCTGCCAGGCGCAGCCGCCGCGCCGCACTGAGTGCCCCGCCGGGCCGCGTGATGTCCGCCCTAACGCTTCCCGGTGAGTCCGGCTTCCTGTACGTAGGAACCGAGGGAATCACCGGCCAGTGCCTTGCTGATGCCGTCTATCGCCGCCTCGTCGCGAAGGACAATCGACTGGCCGTCGTTCGAGGTACCAATCCCCAAGGTCGGCAGCGTGAAGCTGACCACATCTGAGCCCCGGACGTCGCGAAGCCCGATTGCCAGGCCACCGGCGGCCGCGGCGTCAAACGATTTGTCGGCACTGATGTACGGCGAGACGGTATCCACCAGGCTGCTGATTTTTCCGGGGTTGGTCAGCGTCTCGGCTGTGAGGAACTTGGTCATGAGCGCTTTCAGGAAGAGCTGCTGGTTCTTGACGCGCTGATAGTCGCCGTCGCTGAACGCCTTTCGTTCACGGACGAAGGCAAGTGCCTCTTCGCCGGTCAGCTGCTGCTGGCCCGCGGCGAATGCGAACTGTTCGGTGTTGAAGGCTTGGGGAACGTTGACATTGACCCCGCCCAGGGCGTCGGTCATGGCCTTGAAGCCTTCAAAGTCGATCACGGCCACGTGGTCCAGCCTGGTGCCGAACATCCCCTCCAGGGTCTGCACCACCAACGGAATGCCGCCCAAAGCCATCGCCGCATTCATCTTGGCCTCCCCGTGACCGGGAATCTCCACCCACGTGTCGCGCATGATCGACATCATGTAAATGTTCTTGTGGTCCGAGGGAATGTGGACCCACATCATCGTGTCCGAGCGCTGGTCCGACGAGCCGCCGGCTTCGGCTGAACCCAAGGTTGCGGCGCGGCTGTCGCTGCCCAAGAGCAGGAAGTTGGTGGCGCCCTCCTGCACTTTCGCGGGACGGGCGGCATCATCGGGGAACGCCTGTTCGATCTTTTGGGACTTGGAGTTGAAGCTGCTGGCAAGGCTGAAGGCATACACCCCGGCGCCGACTGCTACGACCAGAAAGAACGCCACGACGCCGAGGAACACGTTCCGCCCGGTTCGTTTCTTCTTCGCCCGGGGCCGCTGGGGCTCCTCGGAAAGAGCCTGATTTTCGGCGACAAAGACCATGAGTTTCTTCCCAACGTTCCTACAGCAGACAAAAATGCTCGGCCCAGTATGTCACGGCTACCTCGGAGGACCGGGTGCGAGGCGGACTCTGACAGCGGAATCGGCTTCAAGGAGTGCCGGGCTTCTGCGGCCCGGATGCGCGGATCAGCGGGCCGGAATGTAAGAATTGAAGGCATCGAGGTTGAAACCGTCAGAGTGCTGGCGATCTATTGAGGCGAGGAGGACCGGCTGTTGGATAATCCTGCCGACGACGCTCCCCCGCTGGTTGCCGCCCCGCGCCACCTGAGGCGCCGCGCCTTCCACGAGGAAATTTCGGATGCGCTCCTGGTTCCGGGCGTGGAGCCGCTGCCCCTGGCACTCACCGCAGCTGAAGGTGCCAGGCGAGAAGGTCAGACTTCCGCCGTCAGGAGGACGCCGTACCAGCGCAAGAAGCTGATCGCGCTCATTGGGGTGATTGTTGTCTCCTTATGCATCCCCGCTCTGGTCCTTGCCTTGATTCTCGCGGGCTGAAGACCCGACCAACTCTTCCTAAGATGTCCTCGGCGGACGCTGAAGCGGCCACCGATTCAGCGATTCGCTTTGGGGTCCCGTAGCATCAAGGCCGTCGTCATCTACCATCTTTGGGGGAATTTTCCATGCCCAGCATCATGCCGATCTTCGGTACCAGACCCGAAGCTATCAAGATGGCTCCAATCGTTGCTGCGTTACATGAATCTGAGCTTTTTGACTGCGTCGTCACCGTCACGGGTCAGCATAGGGAAATGTTGGACCAGGTCAACGAGCTCTTCGGAATTGTGCCGGACCACGACCTGGATATCCTGCAGCAGCGTCAGTCGCTGTCCGCAATCATGACGCGCACTATCGACGGGCTGGACAAGCTCTTTGCCCAGAAAAAGCCTGATGCCGTGATCGTTCAAGGCGACACCACGACGTCCACCGCCGGCGCCATCGCTGCGTTCTATCACGGAATTCCCGTTGTACACGTCGAGGCCGGTCTTCGTAGCGGGGATCTGTTCTCCCCCTTCCCTGAAGAAGCCAACCGCAAGATAACGAGCCAAATTGCGAGCCTCCACCTTGCCCCCACCAGCGTCAGCAGGGACAATCTTCTCGCCGAGGGGATAAAGCCTGAGGACATCGTGGTCACCGGCAACACGGTCATCGATGCCCTGCTGACCACGGTCGGCAAGAAGATTCCCTTTACCGACCCGCAGTTGGAAAACCTCGCAGCGGGTGGCCGGAAGATCCTCTTGGTGACGACCCACCGGCGTGAGAACCAAGGGGACGCCATGCGCGGAGTAGGCCGGGCCTTGGCGCGAATCGCCGACGCCGAGCCGGACCTCGTGATTGTCCTACCGGTGCACAAGAATCCGGCCGTGCGCGAGGCTGTACTCCCCGCCCTCGAGGGGAAGCTGAACGTGCTAGTCACCGAACCCTTGGCCTATGGCGAATTCACCCGACTGCTGTCCCACGCGCACGTCGTCCTGACCGACTCAGGTGGAGTCCAGGAGGAGGCCCCCAGCCTTGGGAAGCCGGTCCTCGTGATGCGGGACAACACAGAGCGGCCAGAGGCCGTTGATGCCGGGACGGTAACCCTCATCGGAACCGACGAGGAACGGATCTTCAAAGAAGTGGACCGTCTGCTGCACGACCAGGACCACTTCGATTCGATGGCCCAGGCCGTGAATCCTTACGGTGACGGCCGTGCGGCTCACCGCACTGTGGCAGCGATTACGCAGTTGCTTGGACTCGGCCTGAGGGTCGCAGACTTTACTGTCTAGCGCGACTTAGCGCCGGACGGAACCTTTTGTCTATACAGCTTTCAGCCTTTGGAGAGAACCGCATGCTTCGGACCATCCTCGATAAGCCCCGCACCGAACTTCAACGCACGTGGCACAATTCCCCGGCAGGGATGCCCACGACCGATTTTCGACTTGATCCGAGGCTGCCGTCCACTTCAACTCTGGGACTACTCAAACGTTCTCGGTGGCTGATCGCTGAGGTCGTTGGCAACTCCGACCTGACCATTAGGGTTGACGTCGGCTACGAACTTGAGCACGTTTCAGCTAAGGCAGGCGTCGTATGGGTCAAGTTTCTCGATCGAAATGGCAGGGAACTCACTAGCGAAGCGAAGCTCGCCTCCGGCAAGAACGGGCATTACATTTACCTCGTTCCGGGCCCGGAGGGAGTCCCCGCTTTTGTCCTCCGAACGCCGACGGGGTGCGCGTCAGTGGCTCTCGGATTTGCAGCGTGGAAGGCAGCGCCGGGCACTATCAGCATTCGAAATAGCATCACGATTGAGCAGACGGTCTGTAGACCTTTGCCTCGCAAATCCGACGGCCTAGCGCAGCCGCTTACGGGCCAGGTGGTCATTTCGCCCGAAGAGGATTGGGACTGGTCACTGCTTCTTGAGAAGTCACCTGTGTGGTGCGCGTTCTCAGTGCAGGACTCGAAGGACTTGGAAGCGGCACTCCAGGTACTGGATTCTTCGGCCTTTGGCTCCAGCAAGGCCGGCATTGTCATGGTGAAGTTTCTGGACAAGTCCGGAACGGACGTATCGTCCAGGGTAGAAATCCCGACCGGTCCGCACGGCGACTATTTCTATATCAACCCGGGCAGCGACGGCCAGTTCAGATTCCGACTCCACGCTCCTGAAAGTTGTGTCACCGTGCAGTTGGGCGTCGCAGCCTGGAATGCCAGCGCACAACGACTGCGAATCCGGAACGGATTATCCTTTGTCGAGCTTCCCGCATCGGCGGCCGACGGGCTCCCGCCCGCGCTCGGACCTATTCAATCCGAACAAGAGGGCCTGCTCTTCGACCCACAATCGGCCCGAGCATCGCTATTCACCCCTACCAAGAAACCTGCCTGGATCCGCGTAGCGACCAAGGGCCAGCAGAGCTTCCAGCTAACGTTGGAGGTTCCCAGGGCTACCTCAATGGACACGGCCAAAAGCGGCCTTCTGAGAGTCGAATATGTCACAGCGAATGGCAAGACCAAACCTGTGGCAGGTCTCAAGCTCTCGAAGGAGTACGGGGCCTACGCGTACCTGGATGCGCGGTCGGTAGGTGCTCAGACGTTCAAGGTCGCAGTACCGCCGTCTGCAGTAGAACTCCGGGTGGCGGTCCAGTCGTGGGAGGACCCATTGGGTCAACTACGCGTCACAAACGAGCTACGTCTCGACGCTGCCGTAGTCGAGAATGGCAAAAAGCCCAATGTCCCGGCGAAAGCTCACTCTGTCAGAAGCACACCAAGGTCTCCCAGGGAAATTAAAGTTGCTGTAATCTGCGACGAGTTCACTTTCAATAGCTTTAAGTATGAGTTCACTCCTATAGTTCTTGACCCAGCCACTTGGCGTGAACAACTAGAAGGAGACCGCCCTGATTTCTTTCTGTGCGAGTCAGCGTGGTCCGGAGTGGATTCCCAGACACGTCCGTGGAAGGGAAAAATTTATGCGAGCAGCAACTTTGAATCAGAAAATCGTCGCGAACTCCTCGCCATATTGCAGTGGTGCCGGACTGAAAACATCCCGACGGCCTTCTGGAATAAAGAGGATCCGACACATTACCCCGACAGGGTGCATGACTTTGTAGACACAGCGCTAAAATTCGATCACGTTTTCACCACCGACAGAGACTGCATAGAGAAATACCGGAGAGACTACGGGCATCCCAGCGTCCACTGCCTTCCCTTCGCGACCCAGCCGAAGCTGTTCAACCCCATTGGAGGATCATCACGAACTGCAGAGGTGATCTTCGCCGGGAGTTGGTACGCAAATCACGAGGATCGCTCGACGGAAATGCTGACGATATTCCGCCAGATCCAGGACGCGGGGATGGGCTTTAAAATCTATGATCGCTTCTACGGCTCCGCCGATGAACTACATTCCTTCCCCCCAGAACTGCGTTCCCACACACTCCCGGCAGTTTCGCATGCCGAGCTGGCCGCGGTATACAAATCCAGCCTCCTGGGCCTTAACATCAACACGGTCACCGGCTCTCCCACCATGTTTGCTCGGCGGGCATTCGAACTTATGTCGAGCAATACGTTGGTTCTCAGCAATGATTTTGCGGCAGCGGACGAATTTTTCGGGGATACTCTAGTAAAGGTCGGACAAAACTTCGGCGGCTTGCAAGGACTGACCCGTGTAGAAATTAATGAGAAACGCGACAGCGCGCTTCACAATGTGCTGGAGCATCACACATATGGTGCACGCTTCTTGCAAATCCTGGATGTCATAGGATTGGAGTATCGCCGCCCGGACGACCGTCTAACGATTGTTTACCCGATCTCTAATTCCGACGACGCCCTTGCTGCCCTTTCGTCATTTAGCAGATTCACCTCGGTGGCCCAAGGAGTTCTTTTGCTTATTTCTGCCGAGGTCCCCAACGAAGAAGTAAGACAACTTTACTCCCAGTTCAACAAGTACGGTGCGACGGTCACCTCAGTTGCCCTGGCCCGGACGCAGAAAGTTTGTCCCGAGTCGCTGGTGCCGACGGCGCACTTCGCGCTTCTTTCTCCCTACTCGGAAATCACACCCGAGCAGATCAGACGTGCCAAACTTCACGTCGGATACGTGGAGACACCAATCGCGCTAGGTTCCGACCTGAAGTATGAGTTCTCGTCCGTCCTCACTATCTCTGACTTGATCGCGCCGCGGAACTACATGGAGACGGTCTTGGAGCACCACGGAGCGTCAATAAGCGGCGATTTCTATCATGTCTGATTTGGATTCAGGAAATCTCGTCTTGACAGCTGGAATTTCAAACAATGAGGTCGATATAGTGAAAGTCAGCATTATAGTTCCTTGCTATAACGTCGAAACAAAGATCGGCAGATGTTTTTCTTCTCTCGAGAAACTCGGACAGGTATTTGACCTGTCTGACTACGAGGTAATCTTTGTCGACGATTGCTCGATGGATGGTACTACTGGCAGGATCCGCGAAGAACTAGGGCAGAATCCGAATTGGAGCCTCCTTGAGTTGGAAGCCAACAGCGGATCCCCATCACGGCCGAGAAACATAGGCGTGGCCGCTGCCGGCGGCGAATTCGTCTTCTTTCTGGACCCGGACGATGAAGTACAGGCTGCTGCACTGTTTGCGCAGTACACCCTTGCTACGAATGAATCGGCCGACGTCGTGCGAACGTCTCTGGAGCTGGCAGAACTCGGTAAGCAGAACATTGTCGTGGACCGAATCGCCGACTACGAGGTCAATGGATCGCAAGTGGCCCAGATCTCCCAGATCGTGAGGAGCCAGAGCACCACCAACTCTTCGCTGGTACGAAGATCACTCCTGACCGAACACTCAATCCAGTGGCCCGAAGACCTTCATATGGGCGAAGATACGGTCTTCTTACTGACTGTTCTTACTCATGCCCGGAAAGTGGCTTACCTCGATGAGCCTGGCATTGTCTATCACAAGACAGTTGGCGTGGTCAGGTCGGCCACGCAACAATACACTTCACGCGATCTGGCCTCGCATCTGGACGTTTGGGAACGCTCCGAGCAAATTCTAGACTCTGTCGGGCTGAGCTACTTAAAATTGCGCGGCGCCGTGGCCATTCGCCACGCAATAGACCAGCTATACAGGTTCAATGTCCAAGAACTGCCTGACTCCATTCTCCTCGATTTCTCAGCCTTCGTACGGCGGCATGCTACCGCTGTCCGAAGCCTCAAAGTTCGTCCACGAGCCCGCGAGACACTTGAGGCTCTCGAACAGGGAGACCTCGACAAAATTCGCGAAAATCTGCGACTCCGATTGCTCATTGCCGGCAACGACCTGAAATTCATTAGCGCTGCCATCCCCGCGCTTGAACAATTCTTCGAGATCCGCATCGATGAGTGGCCCGGTCATGACCACCACGACGAGGCCAAGAGCAAAGACCTCCTAGGATGGGCCGATGTCATCCTGTGCGAATGGCTTCTTGGCAACGCCGTCTGGTATGCCGCGCATAAGAAACCACACCAGAAGCTCATTGTGCGGTTGCACCTCTTTGAGTTGACCCGCGATTTTGGTCTCAGGATCAATCAGTCTGCTGTTGATTGCTTCTTTTCGGTAAGTGCGCACACCGCTGAGGACATGATTCGAACTTTCGATGTGGACCGCACCAAGGTACGCGTCATCCCCAATTTCATAGTAGAAGAAAACTATGCTGCCGGTGCCGGTGAAGAACGACTCTTTCGACTGGGTCTAGTGGGCCCAGTTCCCAAGCGCAAGGGATTACTGAAGTCACTCCAATTGCTCCATAGCCTACGTCTTCAGGACCTCCGGTACTCGCTCACAATCTACGGTAAGCGTCCGGAGGAGCTGCCCTGGGTAATCAAGGACGATGACGAGCGACGCTACTACGAAGAGTGCGACAGGTTCATCGTCGACAACCATTTGGCCGATGCTGTCTCCTACGCCGGGTGGGTTGACACCACCGTCGAACTAGCGAACCTCGGTTTTGTTCTTTCAATGAGCGATTTTGAGAGTTTCCACGTGGCTCCAGCCGAAGCCTTTGCGGCTGGGAATCAAGCACTGTTCCTGCCCTGGCGCGGTGTTGAGTTCCTCTATCCTCAGAAATACATCCACTCTGATATCTACAGCATGAGAGATTACATTCTGGCTAATCGCGACGAAATCGCATTCAGCGCCAGCGGCGCTCACGGCCAGGAATACGTTCGACGGAACTATTCCTTGGGTGCATTCACGAAAAATATGACCGATCTGATCGGTTCGATCTAGGGAATCCGAAGAAGCGGACCTGAGCAGCGGGTGCCTGGGTTCGGGCGATCGTTGAAAAAAAGTAAGAGATCTGGGAATTGCAACGACCGTGTCGTCTTTGGCGAAGAAGTGTCCGACAGGAGCAACTACCTGCCCTAGCAGAAAGGTAGTTCTTGGAAGTTCTCCACCCCCTTGCCTCCTCCAGGACGGTCTCGGTGCCCCGATGCGCGCCGTGACCCCGTTCCGCGGCGCCGGTGGTCGAAGGCGAACTCCTCCGGCAACTTGACGGACGGAACTACCCCGAATTTCGTTCATTCTCGGGGTTTAGCGTCGCTAACCGGCTTTGAGGCCGCTATAGATCTTCTCAAACTCGACCGGCCCTAGCCGTCCGACGAGCCGCTGACGGAGTTCCGATGCTATGTTTTCTCGGTCCACGTCACAATGGCCACGCGCAGTTCCGCCCTGGCGGACCATCTGGCCACGTTGTACTACAGGAGCGAGAAGAACGGTTCCATGGCGGCATTGTCGACACATGCGCCGCCCCGGCTCATCGATCCCGCGAGCCCGTTGCCTTTCAAGGCCCCCACTAAGGCATTCCGAACGGAACTGGGAACCGAGGTCACTGTGCACCACCGTTCCTTCCAGACTGCGAAGCCATATCGCGTCATGGAGGGTCGAGACGGCCAAGGGCCCCGATGTCCGGGAATGGCTGGGGTGGCCCTCGATCCGGTTGGAGTAGACGACTTTGATGGCGCACAGGTAGAGGTTGCCCTCGTCGTCAGTCCAGTGCCGTCGCGGTGAAGTCCCTCCTGTCATGGTCAACGTGTTCCGGCGAGCCGGCCTTGAGCGTCGGACCCCGCCTCTTGGCGAAATCCGACCAGACCCGCTGGGTGCTGCACAGCCGCGCCACGAGGTTCCTTGGCGCTGAAACCCTTGGTCTGCAGGCTCGTTCGTGATGAACCAACCCAAACGCCGGGTCGTCTCGATGGACTCCACGACCGCGTTGTCGGCTGAGCTTCGGACCGGTCACGCTCCATAACTGGCGCGGCCAGATATGCACGGTAGCTCCGGGGTTATCCCGAAGTCCATGGCGATCCGTGAAATCGTCGCTTCGTGTTGCGTGCCAAAGCGACCACGTCACGGCGGAACTCAGCGGGGAGGGGCTTCGGCATATGAATATGCCTTGCTGCAAAGAACGAATCCTCACAACTCAGGAGTCAAGCAAAACCGGGGCAGTCCCGGCTCGTCGAGCAGCGACCACATCCCGACTGAAGGATCAAAGGTCTTGCGTGTCGGCTGCCTTCTGGTATAAGTCAATCCATCATCGAAGACTTGCTCGCCTTCCTATGCGCCGGCGGCAGCGTCTCATGCGGGAACCACAAATCGCCCTGCCGCGCCTGGCCTGGTTGATGGACCAGCTGGTATACCGGGTCCTCTGATAAATACTCAAGGGTGCCCCGGACCTTTTTCGTGGAGCAACAACTTGTAGCTCGTCAACATTGGTCAGCTCAGTAGGGGCCGCCTCACGCCTCTAAAAGCCGCTCTGCCATCGCCGGGCAAAGATTCTCTCGTAAATGTGTGCGGATTTTAGTTCCTCTCGAGAGTCAGTTTCAGTTCTCGAAGGAAATGAGCATTAAAAGCTGGCACATAGTGGTACGGCTGCCGTCCCCAACGATGTTCTGGATCGGCTAGGAGCAATCGCTCCGGATAATCGATGAAGCGAACTCCTGGCACCGCTTCGAAAACGGCATAAAGCTCGCGAAGGAAGGCATTGTTCTTTGCAATCCACGCAGCCTGGGCAAATTCCAGCCCCGCATTATCCTTTGTCGCCCAGTATGCCCGGTTCACAATAATGCGTGAAGGGGCGACAACCTCTAGGAGTGCAGCAATACCGGCCTTACGCAAACGCCAGCCGTCATCTGTCCACGGTTCACGCTTCCGATCAGGATCAGCTACGAATCCCGTGGCCTCCAATTCCGGCGAGTCGGTCACCACAGAGCCGCCAACTTCAACCGTACTCATCCGCTCGTCAATGAAATCCAGAACAAGCGCGTCGAAGTCTGCTTCCCGGAGGTCCTCCGCCAGGGTTTTCGCGACATCCGCAGCGACCATCCTTCGCTGAAAAGGACTCGTGACTGAGGCGATGTTGATCTGGGCCTCCCAGTCCGCGGGGCGGGCCGCGAACGCGCTTCCCAACGATGACCGCGATCTGTAGTCAACGAGTTGCATCTCCGTTTCCAGTTCGAACGGGTCTCGCGAGATGCAGCTTCCATACACGAACACCCGCGCTCCCGTGGCTGACTTTGAGCTCGTTCCGGAGGCGCCGAACACGTCCAAACGTAGGCTATCAATGCTCAGCGCAGGATTGTTCCAACGTCTCAGTAGAATAGAAACACAACGTACGCCGGGGGGTAGGTTGATGGACACGGAGTAATCCAGGGTTCCCGCGCGGGTGTTCAAGTATCGAAAATGACCTATTCCTGGAACGCTTGAAAATGTCAGTCCTTGCGCCCTTAGTTCCTGCGCCATGGTGTCGCCTGTAATCGGTGTACCCGCGAGGTCCACTAGTTCAAGCCCTAGAAGTGCGTTGCCAGGGACAGTGCCCACAGCGCTGTCGAGCGCCAGTTCAACCTGGAGGAGTCCGGCCACAGAACCAGTGGCTACTCTGAAACCCTTCTCGTCCAGCGCGGTTTTCGATGGTGCGCTTCCAAGGAGGCACATGCCTGGGCTGGGAGAGACATTGAACTTCCCAGCAAGGACGGGAAAGGCCGTCTCCACGGCCTCCAAGGAATCCACACGCGGGAATCGTGCCATGTCCTGCAAAGTACGGGCTACAACGGCATCACGATCTGATTCTTCACCTGCAAGGGTCGTATCTTGGCCCACATGCCGCAGCCATAGGTAGCTAATACGACGCGAGTCCAATATCACGGGATTGAAACGGTCAGAACGGTTGTGGGAGGCTTCCACCGGACGCTGCAGTGCCCCGTTTCCGTCATACCGGCAGATATTCAAGAGTCCAATAGCCAAGAGAGGGTGGTGAGCTGACCGCGGGTTGTATATGTCACCGTCTTCAAAGAGGGCTGTCACCCCAGTCCCAAAACTAACCTGCATCCCGACGTTCGCGTCAGAGATGTAACCATCCATCTGTCGAAAAAAGTCGACAGACAACAAATCGTCGTCATCCAATCGAAACCAGCCGAACGGCTTTGCCGCGAGATCCGGATGACCACCCGGCCCGAACATTTCATTGGCAACATGGAATAGCGGGCGACTTCCACCCTTCGAAGAGTGACAATCGAGAATCAGAAATTCGTAGTCCCTGGCTGCCTGCTCCAGCTTACTTTGATATGCCAGCGGTAAATCCGCAGAGTATGACACGACGTGCTTATAGTCATACCCCTCCGACGCCTGCTTCAATTGCGGTAAAGAAGCCTCGAGAAAGATCTGGCACCGGACATCTAATCTTTCTGATGAATAGAGATGCTCGCGGTAGTCTTCCGCCGTCTTAAATCTGCTGCCGTTCGAGGCCAGCCAGGCGGGTGAGTCCGGATTCAAGAGGCTGAACCGTGTGTGTCCAATAAATCCCATGCTAAAAGTCCCTAAGAGTTTTCGTCACCACGGAGCAGGCAAGTGGTGTAGTTGCCTCGGCGGAGTGCCTCGGCGCTGATCAGACAGAGATAATTCCACGCGTATCAATGACTTGTTTGCCGTATAATTCGGCCATGTCGATCGTTTTGAAGTCATCATGATCCACCAGAACCAGAACTATTCCCGAAGTTCTCACCGCCTCAGAAAGACCCATCAGTCTTACGTTCTCCACGAACTGGAGTTGCTGTGGAAGCTCTCGAACATGAGGTTCAACGACGTTCAGTCTAGTCCCGGCCGCGGCCGAAGAAATCAATCTCGTGATTTCGATCGCGGGCGACTCCCGCAGATCATCGATGTTCGCTTTGAAGGCAAGGCCTAATACAGCCACCTCGGTGTCGGCCGGTGCCGCCTTCAGTGCGTCCAACACCTTGTCGACGACCCACAAGGGCTTTGCGTCGTTCACCATGCGGGCTGTCCTGATCAGCTTGGCATCCTCGGGCGCTTCGGCAACGATGAACCATGGATCGACCGCGATGCAATGCCCGCCGACTCCAGGACCAGGCTGAAGGATGTTGACGCGAGGGTGGTGGTTGGCCAGACTAATCAGTTCCCAAACGTCGATGCCCAGACCATCACTGATGACAGAGAGCTCATTGGCAAAGGCGATATTCACGTCGCGGTACGAGTTCTCAACAAGCTTCGCCATCTCGGCCGTTACGTCGTCGGTCAGGTGGATGTTACCTTGGCAAAAGGTCGCGTAGAGGCCCTTTGCAAGCTCCGCCGCCTCAGGTGTTACGCCGCCAACAATTCTGTCGTTGGTGACCAGCTCGATCATTACTCGCCCCGGTAAGACACGCTCGGGGCAGTGTGCTAGCAGAATACTTGGCTTCCCATCCGCGCCATCGAGTGAGAGGTCCGGACGGAGACCAAGGATATATTCGCCGAGGTGCCGTGTCGCTCGGGGCGGAGACGTCGACTCAAGAATGATTAGCTCCCCACCTTCGAGTTGGGGTGCTATACCCCGCGCAGCTGCTTCGATGTAGCTCAGATCGGCCGATCGATCCTGCTTGAAGGGGGTCGGTACTGCCACAATGAAGGCATCAGCCTTGGGCGTCGTGATGGTGGCGCGCAACTTGCCTTGGCTGACTGCACCGGCCACGTGGATGCCGAGATCCGGCTCTACAAATGGAACTTCACCGCGATTAACAGAGTCGACAGTCTGTTGGTTGACGTCCACTCCGATAACTTGCAGGCCGTTTGTGGCCAGGATTGCTGCTGTGGGTAGGCCAATATAGCCCAAACCCACTACGGCCACAGTCTTGATGTTATTCACTAAAGTCCCCTAGACGATGATGTTTTCAGTTGGATTGCCAAAAAACTTAATTGGTCCGGATGCAAGAAGTTCTTCGTCGGCTACGTCCCAGGTATGACCCGCGCCCCGTCGCATCTGGCAGTAATTGAAACGATCTGTCGAATAGATCGCGCCTCCACTTTGGGCTACAGATTCCAAAAACCGAGTATCTTCTCCTCGGTTCCTTGCCTCAAATGGATGAGCCTCGAACACAGAACGCGCTGCCGTAATGGTGGGACCGGCAACCAGGCGACTGTGGCGATGTTCCTTGTGCGCGGAGCGTAGGATTGTTGCCTCATTAGCTTGAAAATGCATGTAATGAGCCTGCTTGCCAACCACTGCAGCCTTCGAATAACCAAGCGCGTTGAGCATATCGACCATGTAATCCGGACCGTAGAAGTCGTCGTCGTCGACCTTCGACAATATCGCCCCTGTTGATGCTGCCACGCAGAGGTTGAGGCACTCGCCAAGCGTCACATCCCGTGTGGCCGAGAGGTATCTGTACTTTTCCACGCCGTAGCGCAGGGCGAGTTCAGTTAGCTCGTCCTCATCGACGACGAATCCGTGCGTCAGCAAGACCAGTTCAAGGTCCACCCCTCGTTGGGAACCAGCCGTCTCAAAGACATGCCCCAACTGTTGTGGTCTAAAGGTGCTGACTAGCGCGCTGACTGTGGGAATGGAGGGCCGATTCACTCGGCCCGGAAGGACTGACCCAACAACTTCTTCGGCTCTGTGGGCATACATGTGCTCAGCCCAAATTCTGCGCTGGGCCAGGTGCACGACCCTTTCCCTGTAGTCAGGGTTTGCTACCAAGGCTCGAATTTGGGCAGCTGATTCAACTCGTGACGTCGCAACAAGAACTTCAGTCGGCGGGAAAAAACTCGCAATGGCGTCGGACGCCGAGCTCACAACAGGGGTGCCGCTCGCGGTAATTTCAAAAATCCTTCGTGCGCACATGCTGGGTGAATCGACAACCGAATTGACGTTGAGAAAAACCTTGTATGCACGGTATGCGGTAAGCATCTGTGGGTAGCTCAAGCTCCCGACGACACTTTTGCTGAAGGGCTCCGGGAACTGGTAGTTGAGGTCGCCGCCCAACTGCCTCGAAAAGATCTCAAGTTCGAATCCTTCTTTGTCAGCAGCATCGGCGGCGCCGTTGAGGAGCATTTCCAACTGTTCCCTACGCTCCGGATACTTGTGGGAAAAGTACATGCCCGCGAAGGCTACGCCGCGGGAGTGGACGCCATGTCCGAATCGAATCGGGTTGTGCAGTGCGGGCTGCGCGGCGAAAGGCAAGACAGCAACTCGGTCATGGCCCAACTCTGCCAGGTAATCAGGAATCCTATTCGCGTCACTCGTAAAGACTGCGTCGAACATCCGGGCGGCCGGCAAGAAATCGTCGTAATGGGGCGGATCTTCCTTGTTCCAGAAGACTGTCGGAATGTCGTTCTCCCTGCACCATTCCATCAGCGCGAGAAAGTCGGACTTGGGGCCAGACGTCCCGGTCAACTGATGCTGCCATTCGCCTCCGTTGCCGTTCCAGGCAGACTCGATGAAAACGAAGTCGACTGGTGACGACGCGAGTTGTTCCCTCCACCCGGCCCTTAGCAACGGCACCGTGTTCCATTCGAAGCCAAACGCGGCCCGGGAAAAATCGTCCAATATGACGCCGACTCGTAAGTCCTCACGGCGGGGGATCGTGGTAGGCGACTCGAAGGGAACGAAGCTGAGCCGCCGCCGGTTGCCCCGACCTCTCCATCCGCCCTCAGCACCCTTGATATTTGCTGGAATATGATGACCTGCCTCGGCCAAGTGCCGGAGATACCACTGGTGCAACTGCCTGAGGCCACCCTGGCGAAAGTGCCACAAGGCTGATCTGGCCTGGCTCAGCGAAATCACGAAGCCGTCCCTACTCGCCGGCCTTGCACTCGAGGGCGAATTTCAGTGATCGTGAGATTTGAGCGCGCCTCATCCTTGATTTTTGCAGCCGATGTGTTGTTGCCCTTCGCCAGGTGATCCGTGAAGTCTTTGTATGCCCCGGTCGTTTCCTTTGGCTTCCCGTCCATGATCAGATCGCCCTGATCAAGCCAAAGGACCCTAGTGCACATGTCGTCAATGGTGGAAAGGCTGTGGCTCACCAGAAATACGCAACCGGCGTTTCGTCGAAGCTCGTCCATTCGTTTTCGACTCCTGTCCACGAACTGCGCGTCCCCGGTATTCAGAGCCTCATCCACGAGCAATACCTCGGGATCAACGGCGGCCGCGATCGCGAATCTGAGTCGGGAGCCCATGCCGGAGGAGTACGATTTCATGGGCAAATGTATGGATTTCTCCAATCCCGAAAGTTCGACAATACTGTCAAACTTCTCATCAATAACGGATCGTTCCATTCCCATAGCCAAACATCCAAGAATTACATTCTGATCCCCAGACAAATCAGGCACCAGGGCAGCATTAACGCCCAGCATTATCGGCGTACTCGATGCATAAACCGACCCGGCGGTTGCCCGTTCTTGGCCGCTAATCAATCTCATCATCGTGCTCTTGCCGGAACCATTTCGGCCAATAATGCCAACAGATTCTCCTCGCTCGACGACGAGGGATATTTCATTGAGAGCATCGACGCGCACGTTGCTCTGGCGAGACACAATCGTGTTAAGAATCCTCCGTCGCAGCGGTACGTCAACTGACATCCCGGCTGCAGACGAGGGAACCGTATAAGTCATCCGAACGGAGTCGAGGACCACGCAAGGGTTCCCTTCGACAAAAACTGTGTCCTCAGTCGCGGCCATAGTTTTCTTCCCCCTTCCAGAAGAATACTAGTCCGACCATTAGCGAACCCAAGGCAAAGACAGCAAGGCTTGCCCAGGACTGCCACTCAGGAAGCCTGTTGTACAAAACGCAGTCCCTGACGATATTGATAACATTGTAGAGCGGGTTCAGTTTTACGAGTTCGACCAATACCGGATCCTTGATGAAACGGTCGTAAGAGTAGAAGATTGCTGACCCATACATCCAAAGACGAATAGCGAACGGCAAGAGATGCGACACATCGTGCACTCGAGAAATGACTCGTGCAAGAATTAGTCCAATTCCAAGGTTGAAGATCGAAGTCAGAATTAGCGCAGGAATGATTAGTAACCACAGGGGACCAATAAGCTCCACGGGGGGCAATACCACGACGATGAGAAGCATGGCCAGAATGAGCGGCACCCCAGACAGTTCTTCTCGGAGATTCGCTCCGATCGGAAGAGCGGCGCGTGGAAAATTAAACGCCTGGATCACTGTTTTGTTGCTTCGGATGGATCGAGCGACTGATGTTATTGCGCCAGCGGAGAACTGAAAAACAAAAATTCCCGTGACAAGGTAGCCAATGTAGTTGTCAATGCCACCACTGGTCTGCAGTAGGATTCCAAAAATGAAGTAGTAGGTCAGTCCGTTGAATACGGGATTGAGCAGCAGCCAAGCGCTTCCCAACCGATCCCGCCGGGTGCCACTGCGTACCCTGGCTCGTGCATCATAAAAGATGAATTGCCGAAAACTCCAGAGCTGCACCAAGTAGTCGAGGAAGGTTGGCCTTGACCCCACTCGGGTCAACCTTCGCAGGTCAACTGACAGTGGCTTCACCGCCGCGGGAGCGGGCATCGATGCCGTTTCTGCAGACACTACTTAGTTCTCCTTCTTGTCTCGTGGCGCAGTAAAGCGTAGCTAGCCGCGAGGGCCTGTGCGTTCGCCGCCCACGTTCTGCTGGCCAGAACCGCGGCGCGGCCTGCCCGGCCCATTTCGGCCCGGCCGCTCGCATCGGAAAGCAGCGCAGAGATTCCCTTGGCCAGTTCAGCGGGCGATCCTGCGGGGACAACCAGCCCGTTGACGCCGTCGAGGACGATCTCCCGGAGCGCCGGCAAATCGCTGGAGATTACAGGCCGGGCGCACGCCAACGCCTCCACCGGTTTAAGCGGCGTCACCGAACGTGTGACCTCAAAGTCCTTGCGCGGAACAACAAAGATGTCCAGCGCCTGATGGTAGCGGACTGCTTCGTTCCTCGACACGCGCCCTGTGAATATGACGCGGTCCCCACAACCGCACTGCTTGGCCTGCTCCCTCAACGCCGGGAGGGAGACGCCGTCGCCCACGATCAGCAACCGCAGGTCCGGGTGGAGACCGGCCAACTGCGCGAATGCGGCTATGAGGTCATCAATGCCCTCATAGGCTACCAAGCTACTGACGGTTCCGATGTATTGCCCGTCCTCGTCGAGACCAAGCTCACGGCGGGCCATGGAAGGTTCTAACGGCTCTAGCAAGAAAGGCCCACCGACGGCGTTTGGCGCAATCAGAATCTTCTCGGCAGGGATTCCGGCGGCAACTATGGTGGCCTTCATGGCCTGCCCCAGCGTCACCACCAGGTCCGCCGCTGCCATGATCTCCGCCTCGCGCTGCTGGAACAGCTGATACTTTTCGCTGCTACGGGCTACCGGTCCTCGGGTGGACGCCCAGGTATCGGCCAGTTGGCCCCGGACCTCGTAGACCCAAGGGATGTCCAGTGCCTCCGCCACCGCCCGGACCACCATGCCGTTCACGAAGTGTGTGGTGGTATGGAGCACACTTGGCCTGAACTCCAGAGCTACGCGCAGCAATTCCTCGGCCTGCTGCTGAAGACGCGCATCTTGGGTCGCCTCCAGCCGAGCGGGGAGGAGCCGCCGGTAGCGGATCCCGTCAACAACGTCGCTGGAGTGTGCGCTCAGTTTTCCTACTTGCACGGGATAGCCAAGCCGTGTCACTGCGAGGACGTCCCAGCCCTCCTGCTGCTGGGCGAGCATGATGGAGTGGGACCGCTGGGCGTAGCCACTGGCCGTGTGAGGCAGGGAATTTGTCAGCAGATGGAGGACCCTGCCGGGAACCGGGATGTATTCGCGTCGGACCAGCGCTGGCGCCGCCCCCTGGAGTACACCCAGTTCACCTGCCAGGCGTGCCTGCTGGCGCCGTCCGGAGGCACCGGAACCCTCGAGGACAGACACGGCATCGCTCACGGCCCCGGCATGCCAGAGGCTGCGCGCTTGTGCAGACTTGAGCCCCCGGGAATTCCGCGCACCGGCCAGGAGAACGTCCGACACCTCCGGCAGGTTGGCGGCGGTCGCGATGTCAGCGAGCTTCCTGGCGTGTTCCCCCGAAACGCGCCGGTCTGCGGCCTGCTGGAGACGGCGGCTGACGTCGGCGTCGTCGCCCCGTGTAAGCGATGCGAGTACCACGGGAACGGCTAGCGAGTCCTTCGGTGCGATTGCGCACACGAGGCTTGCCACCGGGTGGACGACTGACACGGGAAGACGCCGGGTCACCTGAAGGAACAGCAACATCGGATCGTCTGTGAGGTGCTGCAATGCGGTGTGGGCGGCGAGCCGCACGTTCGACATGAACTGCATCATCGAGTGGCTCCAGAACTCAGACGGTCAGGACCCAACCGGCTGGCCCGTGCCGCGCATCTGGATACTCCATGCACCGCGATCAGTTACTTCCCCGCCTTGGCGGCCACGCCGTGGCTTCTTCCGCCAAGAAACCGGAAGTACGCAAGGCCAAGTCCCAGCAAGATGAGTACTGTGACGATCTGAATCGACAGCGGACTTCCGGTCGCGGTAGCCACTGCCGCCTGGATTTCAGCCGTGACGATCGTAGGAGGCCCGGCCGGGGCGGCCACGGCGGCAGGTGCCGTGGTAGCGGTGGTTTCCGGCGTCGGGGATGGTGACGCCTCGGCTGTGGCACTAGCCTCTTGGGAGGGCACCACTGCCGGTGGAACGAACACGGGAGCAATCTTGGCTGGCGGTACAACCAAGGCGGGTGCCTCGGCCGGAGTGGGCGCGGGCGCCGGGACGGCCCCCGGGTCGTTCCCAGTGCCGGCCCCGGGAGCAATTCCAGGATCAGTGCCCACGCCAGGATCAGTCGCGGGATCAGTGGCCGCCCCAGGATCAGTGCCCACCCCGGGATCAATGCTGTCACTAGGAGCGGGACTTGCCGAAGAACTCGGAGCCGGAGGCGTGGGAGTAATAACAACCGTCAAGGGGTCCGGAAGAACAGCGTCGTCAGCGTAAGCCGTGGGCGCAGCTGCACCCAGGCTGAGGGCCAGCAGAAGTGCCCCCAAGCCAACGCGCGCCGTTCTTGTTTTCTGGCTGCGCGACTTCATCGACAGGCCCTCCCCCACGTGCGAGATTGAATAAAAAATGTGCGCGGTTCTGGCCATAACTAACGTCATTGTCGGCAGCGCCCCAGAGTGCACGGACCGACCCAGTCTACTCGACGGTACATCGCGGGGTGGCCACATCAGCATCTGCCGGGGTGGCGTCCGTGGCGGCAGCGGCTGTCCGGCAGCGATAGGCTTGAACAATGCTGCCCTTCCGCTTCCAAGCTTCCGCACGTCCGTTCCGTATTCTGGCCACGGCGGCAGCTGCCGGGATCGTGCTGAGCGCCTGCGCTCCGGTTGTCGACGTCGCGCCGGCAAAGGACGCTGCGAACGCGGCCTGTGCCCCGATGATGGTGGCGCTCCCGGATGCGATCGGCGAGGCCAAGCTGCGCAAGACGAACAGCCAGGCCACCGCTGCCTGGGGTGATCCGTCCCTCGTGGTACTGCGCTGCGGCGTGAATGTTCCGGGCCCGACCACGGACCGTTGCATGAGCGTGAACGGCGTCGACTGGGTCATCAAGGAAGGCGACCCGGTGTGGACGCTGACCACCTTCGGACGCGAACCGGCCACCGAGATCCTGCTGGATCCGGACAAGATCAGTGCCGCCACCGTGACGGCAGACCTGGCCGCCGCCGCCGCGAAGGTCCCGGCTTCACGCAACTGCGTGGGCCAGGCGGACCTGCAGAACCTGCCGACGAGCCGGTAGCGCCCTACCGCAGGCCGGTCTTGCGGTGCAGCGCCAGGTGGATCAGTTCGTCGATCAGCTCGGCGTAGCCCAGGCCGGAGGCCTTCCACATCTGCGGGTACATGCTTTTCGGCGTAAACCCGGGCATGGTGTTGATCTCGTTGATGATGAGTTCGCCCTCAGGCGTGTAGAAGAAGTCCACCCGGCTCAGTCCCTCGGCCCCGACGGCGTCGAACGCCACGGCGGCCAGCTCGCGGACCCGGGCGGTGGCCTCGTCCGGGAGATCGGCCGGGCAGCTGAGGTCCGCGGCGTCGTCCACGTATTTGGCGTTGAAGTCGTAGAACTCGTGCCCGCCGCCGGCGACGGAAATCTCGCCCGGCATGGACGTCCGGGGAGCGTCGGTCCCCCGGCCTTCCAGCACGGCGCACTCAATTTCGCGGCCCACGATGCCCGCCTCGATGACAAGCTTCGGATCATGCTCGCGGGCGGCCTCGATCGCGGCGTCCAAGCCCTCGAGGGAGTCCACCTTGGAGATGCCCATGGAGGAGCCTGCCCGTGCGGGCTTCACGAAGACCGGGAAGCCGAGCTGGTCCACGCGCTTGCGGACACTCTCAGGGTCATTGCGCCACTGCCGGTCCGTGACGGCGATGTACGGGCCAACCCGGAGCCCGGCGGATTCAAACACCACTTTCATGAAGTGCTTGTCCATGCCGACGGCGGACGCCAGCACACCGGCGCCCACGTAGCGGGTGTCGGACAGTTCCAGGAAGCCCTGGATAGTCCCGTCCTCGCCGAACGGGCCGTGCAGCAGCGGAAACACGACGTCGACG
The DNA here is from genome assembly GCF_052113365.1 of Arthrobacter sp. YAF17. NCBI lineage: Bacteria > Bacillati > Actinomycetota > Actinomycetes > Micrococcales > Micrococcaceae > Arthrobacter > Arthrobacter sp. YAF17. Next base: position 71,078 of record NZ_JBFRDB010000017.1, read on the forward strand.
GCGCCGAGTTCCTGCGGGACCTCGTTCGGGGAGGCCACGATCAGCTGGTGTTCGCCGCCGATTTCGGTCAGCGCCACGGTCCGTGCCGAGGACACTACCTCGGGCAGGGACGACGCCGAGAGCGACCAGTCGCGGGTGTCGCCGGACGCCAGCACCCACTGGCCGGTCTTGGCGATCCCGATCGGGATGACCTCATACTTCGTCTGGTCGATGGCGCTGAGGACCCCGGCCGCCGTCACGCAGCTGACGGCGTGTTCGCTGGAACGGCCGCCAAACAGCACCGCCACGCGGGGCCGGGCGGTTTGGCCTTCAGTGTTCACGTTTTCTTCAGACACGCTCAGTAATCGCCTTCAGGTTTCAGGTCCCGGGACAGCAGCAGCGGCCCCAGTTCGTCGACGGACAGCTTTCCGGCCAGCACGGCAACCACGGCCGCGGTGATGGGCATTTCGACGCCAAGCTTGCCGGCCAGCTCATGGACCGCCTGGGCGGACTTGATCCCCTCGGCCGTCTGCGTCATTTCCGCCGTGACTTCGTCCAGGGTCAGCCCCTTGCCGAGCAGCCGTCCGGCGGTGTGGTTCCGGGACAGCGGCGAGGAACAGGTCGCCACGAGGTCGCCAAGGCCGGCCAGCCCGGCCATCGTCTGCACTTCGCCGCCCAGGGCGAGCGAGAGCCGCGAGGTCTCGGCGAGGCCCCGCGTGATGACTGAGGCCTTGGTGTTGTCGCCCATCCGCTTGCCCTCGCAGATGCCTACGGCCAGCGCGATGATGTTCTTGACGATCCCGCCGATCTCGACGCCGACGACGTCGCCCGTTGTGTACGGGCGGAAGTACGGGGCCGTGCAGCTGCGCGCGATCCAGCCGGCCGCGGCCGGGTCGGAGCAGGCCACGACGGACGCGGTGGGCTCCTCGCGGGCGATTTCCATGGCCAGGTTGGGTCCGGAGACCACAGCGATCCGGCTGGCGGGAATACCGAGCTCCTCGGAGATGACCTCGCTCATCCGGGCATCGGAGTGCAGCTCGAGCCCCTTCATCAGGGAAACCACCAGGGACCCGGGCTCCACGAGGTGCTTCCATTCGCGCAGCTGAGGCCTCAGGGTCTGGGCCGGAACGGCCAGGACCACCAGGTGGGCGCCCGCGAGGACTTCGGCGACGTCGGTGGACGCGGTGATGCTGGGCGGAAGGGCAATGTCCTTGAGGTACTGCTCGTTCCGGTGCTTCAGGTTGATCTGGTCGACCACTTCGCCCCGCCGGCCCCAGAGCCGGATATCGCGCTCGACGCCGAAGGCCGTGGCCGCGTCAGCGAGGATCTTCGCGAACGTGGTCCCCCACGATCCCGCCCCGAGGACGGCAACCGTGGTGGCGGAGCCCGTCCCGCCGAAGTCCGCCGTCATTGGGCGCCGTCCGTGCCGGTGGCTGTGCCGGCGTCGGGAGTGTTCCCCACGCGGCCGCCGGTTGAACCCCCGGCCTTGCCGTCCTGGCTAATGAAGCGGCCGTGCACGGACTGGTTGTGGGCCGAGGGGTCCCAGCGGACCAGCGGAGGCTGACCGCCGCGGAGGGTGGCCAGGAGCTCGGTGATGGCCTCCATAATCACGTTGGTGGCCTCGGTGAGAGTGGCCTTGTCCAGTGGACGTCCGGCGAACGCGCTGAGGTCCACTGGATCGCCCACCACCAGGCGCGAGGTCTTCCGGGGAAAGACGTACATCCGTTTGGCATAGCGGGGCAGCACTTCGTGGGCACCCCAGTGGGCAATCGGCACCACGGGGATTCCGCTCTCAAGCGCCATCCGCGCGGCACCGGTGTGGCCCTTCATCGGCCACAGCTCGGGGTCCCGCGTCAGCGTGCCCTCGGGGTAGATGATGATGGCTCCGCCTTCGTCCACCACTTCCTTGGCGATCTGCAGCGAGCGGTTGGCGCCCGACGTCGAGCGTTCCACGGGGATCTGTTTGGTGGCGCGCAGCACGAACCCCAGCACGGGCACCTTGAACAGCCCGGCCTTCGCCAGGAAATGCGGCATCCGCTTCTGGTTGTAGAGCATGTGCCCCACCACCAGGGGGTCGATTTCGGTGCAGTGGTTGGGTGCTGCGATGAAGCCACCGGCGGGAAGCTTCTCCAGGCCGAGCCATTTCTTCCGCATCAGGAGGTTCATGACCGGCCGGACAATCCCGGCAACAACGACAAAAGTGATGTGGCTCTTGGCCGTTTCCTTCACGTGGTCCCCGCTACTCGGCTGCGGTGATGTCGAAATCGGCGCCCAGGCCCGCGAGCTTCTCGGTGAAGCGCTCGTAGCCGCGGTTGATGATGTCGATTCCGGTGACCCTCGAGGTGCCGTTGGCGGCCAGCGCGGCGATCAGGTGGCTGAACCCGCCGCGCAGGTCCGGTACGTCAATATCCGTGCCGGTCAGCTGGGCGGGACCGGAAATCACGGCTGAATGCAGGAAGTTGCGCTGGCCGAAACGGCACGGCACGCTGCCCAGGCATTCGCGGTGGACCTGGATGTTGGCGCCCATCCGGATGAGGGCGTCGGTGAAGCCGAAGCGGTTCTCGTACACGGTTTCGTGGACGATCGACACACCCTCAGCCTGCGTCAGCGCAACGATGAGGGGCTGCTGCCAGTCGGTCATGAAGCCGGGGTGCACGTCCGTCTCGAGGACCAGAGGGTTGAGCTTGCCGCCCTTGTGATAGAAGCGGATGCCGTCGTCGCCGATGTCCATCCCGCCGCCGACTTTCCGGTAGGTGTTGAGGAAGGTCATCATGTCGCGCTGCGTGGCGCCCTCGACGAAGATGTCGCCGCGCGTGACCAGTGCTGCGGAGGCCCAGGAAGCGGACTCGTTGCGGTCCGAGAGGGCGCGGTGGTTGTAGCCGCCGAGGTCTGGGACGCCCTCGATCCGAATGGTGCGGTCCGTCTGGACGCTGATGATCGCGCCCATCTTCTGCAGCACCGCGATGAGGTCGACGATTTCCGGCTCGGTGGCCGCGCCGGAGAGCTCGGTGATGCCCTCGGCCCGCGTGGCGCTGAGCAGGACCTGCTCGGTGGCGCCGACAGAGGGGTACGGCAGGGAGATCTTGGCGCCCTTGAGGCCGCCGGGCGCGGAGATGTGGATGCCTCCGGGGCGCTTCTCGACGACAGCGCCGAACTGCCGCAGCACGTTCAGGTGGTAGTCGATGGGACGGTCGCCGATCTTGCAGCCGCCCAGGTCGGGGATGAAGGCCTCGCCGATCGCGTGGATCAAGGGTCCGCACAGCAGGATCGGGATGCGGGAATCGCCGGCGTGCGCGTCGATGGCCGTGTGGGACGCCGTCTTCGCGTTGGTCGGATCGAGGGTCAGGTCCCCCGTGACGGGGTCCTTCTCGACGGTGACACCGTGGAGCTGGAGCAGGCTGGTGACAACCTCGACGTCCTTGATTTCAGGGACGTTGCGCAGCACGGACGGCTCGTTGCCCAGCAGGGCAGCCACCATGGCCTTGGGGACCAGATTCTTGGCCCCGCGCACGGTGACGCGGCCTGTCAGCGGGACGCCTCCGCGGATTGTCAAAACACTACTCATATACCGGTTTCCTCACGACTACTCGCCCCCAAATCCTTACAAAGGCACCTGCTAAGCATAGGAGCTAGCGTTACCGATCTGAAATACGGCACGGTCCGGGCCGTCGATTTCGCCGCGGTTCCCGCCGTCGAAAGCAAAACAACGCAGGGTCACTTCCGGCCTATCCCAGGGCCCGGGATGGGCGATCAGCGACCCCGCGTGGCTACGGGAGACGGCTTTCAGGACAGCTTGGCTGGAAGCGTCTTCGGCTTGAAGCTGGGCCGGGTGGCCTCGAACGCGGTGATGTCTTCCTCATGCTGGAGTGTCAGGCCGATGTCATCCAGGCCTTCGAGGAGGCGCCAGCGGGTGTAGTCGTCGATTTCGAAGGGCGCCACGATGTTGCCGCACTGAACGGTCTTGGAGACGAGGTCCACGGTGACCGCGGTGCCCGGGGCGTTCTCCAGCTCCTTCCAGATGAGCTCGATGTCGTCCTGTGCCAGTTCAGCGGCGAGCAGGCCCTGCTTGCCGGAGTTGCCGCGGAAGATGTCAGCGAAGCGTGAGGACAGCACGGTCTTGAAGCCGTAATCCTTGAGCGCCCAGACGGCGTGCTCCCGGGAGGAGCCGGTGCCGAAGTCGGGCCCGGCAACCAGCACGGAGCCGGCGTTGAAGGGTTCCTGGTTCAGGATGAACGCCGGGTCCTTCCGCCAGGCCGCGAACAGGGCGTCCTCGAAACCGGTGCGGGTGATGCGCTTGAGGTAGACGGCCGGGATGATCTGGTCCGTGTCGACGTTGCTCTGGCGCAGCGGGACGCCGATGCCGGTGTGGGTGGTGAACTTTTCCATGGCGGATCCTTCTGGACTGTATGGATCTGGGCTGTGTGGATCAGGGACTGCTGGACGCTACGCCGCGCCGGCGCTGACCGTGGCGGACTCGGGAGCGGGGTCCAGATCCGAGGGCGAGCTCAGGGTGCCGCGGACCGCGGTGGCGGCTGCGACCACCGGGGAGACCAGGTGGGTGCGCCCGCCCTTCCCCTGGCGGCCCTCGAAGTTGCGGTTCGAGGTGGAGGCGCAGCGCTCCCCCGGTTCCAGCTGGTCCGGGTTCATGCCGAGGCACATGGAACAGCCGGCGAAGCGCCACTCGGCGCCGAAGTCCTTGAAGACCTTGTCCAGGCCCTCGGCCTCGGCCTCGAGGCGGACGCGGGCGGAGCCGGGGACCACGAGCATCCGGATGTTGGGGTCCTTGGTGCGGCCGCGGATGATGTCTGCCGCGGCGCGGAGGTCCTCCATCCGGGAGTTGGTGCAGGAGCCCAGGAAGACGGTGTCCACCCGGATGTCCTTCATCGGCGTGCCGGCCTCCAGCCCCATGTACTGCAGCGCGCGTTCCGCTGCGGCCTTGGCGTTCTCGTCGCCGAAGTCCCCGGGCGAGGGCACCTTGGCGGACAGGGACACGCCCTGGCCGGGGTTGGTCCCCCAGGTGACGAACGGTTCCAGGGTGTCGGCGTCGAGGTCCACCTCGACGTCGAACGTGGCGTCGTCCTCGGAGCGCAGGGTGTTCCAGTATTCGACGGCGGCGTCCCAGTCGGCGCCTTGCGGTGCGTGCGGGCGGCCGAACATGTAGTCGTACGTGGTCTGGTCCGGGGCGACGAGTCCGGCGCGGGCGCCGGCTTCGATGGACATGTTGCAGATGGTCATCCGGGCTTCCATGGACAGCGCCCGGATCGCGGAGCCGCGGTACTCAAGCACGTAGCCCTGGCCTCCGCCGGTGCCGATCTTGGCGATGACGGCCAGGATGATGTCCTTGGCGGAGACGCCAGCCTTCAGGGTGCCCTCTACGTTGATGGCCATGGTCTTGAAAGGCTTCAGGGACAGTGTCTGGGTGGCCATGACGTGCTCCACCTCGGACGTGCCGATGCCCATCGCGAGGGCGCCGAAGGCTCCGTGGGTGGACGTGTGCGAGTCGCCGCAGACGACGGTCATGCCCGGCTGGGTGAGGCCAAGCTGCGGGCCGACGACGTGGACGATCCCCTGTTCGGCGTCGCCGAGGGAGTGCAGCCGGACACCGAACTCCTGGCAGTTGTTGCGCAGGGTCTGGATCTGCGTGCGGCTGGTGAGATCGGCAATTGGCTTGTCGATGTCCAGCGTGGGAGTGTTGTGGTCCTCGGTGGCGATGGTGAGGTCGGGCCGGCGCAGCGGGCGCCCGGCCAGCCGGAGGCCCTCAAAGGCCTGCGGCGACGTCACCTCGTGCACCAGGTGGAGGTCGATGAAGAGAAGGTCGGGCTGGGCGTTGGCTCCTTCGCCGTCGCCCTTTCGCACCACGTGCGCGTCCCAGACTTTCTCGGCCAGTGTCTTTGCCACGGCCTGCTCCCTTCACTGCGGTGTACGTGCTTGCCAGTTTGCTGTCTCCACTGAATCAGCACTCTCGCGTCATGCGCCAGCGCACTGACTTGCATCTCAGATAATGAGACGGCAATATCATTACATGGACAATTCTAGTGGAGTCGGTGTCATCGATAAAGCGGCCCATGTGCTTGACGCACTTGAGGCAGGCCCTACCACCCTGGCGCAGCTTGTTGCGGCCACGGGACTGGCGAGGCCGACCGTGCACCGGCTGGCACTGGCGCTGGTCCACCACCGGCTGGTCAGCCGCGACATCCAGGGCCGTTTTGTGCTCGGCAGCCGCCTGGTGGAGCTCGCCTCGGCCGCCGGCGAGGACCGCTTGATCGCCTCCGCCGGGCCGGTTCTGATGCAGCTCCGCGATGCGACGGGCGAGAGCGCCCAGATCTTCCGCCGGCAGGGCGACTGGCGCGTCTGCGTGGCCTCCGCCGAGCGGCCCATCGGTCTTCGCGACACCATTCCCGTCGGCACCCAGTTGTCCATGAAGGCCGGCTCGGCCGCCCAGGTGCTGCTCGCGTGGGAGGACCACGACCGCCTTTTGGAAGGCCTGCAGGCCGCACGCTTCACCCCCACCGTCCTGGCCGGAGTACGACGCCGGGGCTGGGGTCAGAGCCTCGGCGAACGCGAGCCTGGGGTTGCCTCTGTCTCTGCCCCCGTGCGCGGCCCGTCCGGCCGCGTCATCGCTGCGGTGTCGATCTCCGGGCCGATCGAGCGCCTCACCCGACAGCCCGGCCGGCTGCACGCCGAAGTGGTCTGCAACGCGGCCCGCGTGCTGACCGAGGCCTTGCGCAAGACCAACGACTGAAGGCATAGGCTGTCCGCATGAACAGCTATGCGGTCTTCCTGCGCGGCGTCAACGTCGGCGGCATCACCATCAAGATGGCCGAGCTGAAGGAAGAACTGAAGTCCCGCCCGTTTTCGGACGTGAAGACCCTATTGGCCAGCGGCAATGTCGTGCTCTCCAGCGAGCTGCCTCAGGCCGCCGTCAAGAAGGAGTTCGAGGCGTGCCTCAGGGAGGCCTTCGGCTACGACGCCTGGGTGGTGGTCCTGGCGGCGGACCGTGTGGGTGAACTCGTAGCTGCGTGCCCCTACCCCGCGGACGACACCTCTACGCACACCTATCTCACGCTCGGCTCGGACGCCGAAGTTCTTACGGAGCTCTACGAGGCCGGCCGCGCGATGGACGGGGCAGAAATGACCCTGCTGGGACCGGAAGCCCTGGCGTGGCTGGCGCCCGCCGGCGGCACGCTGGACAGCCCGTTCAGCAAGCTGTCCTCGAAGCCGAAGTACAAGGCCTCCACCACCACGCGCAATCTGCGCACCATGATCAAGGTCCGGGACGCCGCTGTACTTATCTGAGCTAGTTTCAATACCGGCCAATTGTGCGATCCGAAACGATGTAGGGAAACGCACAGTCCGCGTTCCCACGCGAAGAGTGAATCACATGGCACGCGCTCACCTGTCGCGGTAAGGCGATATCCTCAGTGGGACTTTCCCTTCAAAATTCATCGGAGCATCATGGCTACAGGACGCTACATCCGTCTTAAAGAGGTCGAGCCCTCGACCGACAAGCAGCAAAGTCCGTCAGCTTCGTATCTGGAGGGGACGGATGGTTCACTCACTAAGGGACCCTTCACTTGCCGGACTGATCACAACGGATTTATCGAGACTGGCAACCCAAATAGGCAGAACCACCCTGCGATGGTTTTTCTCGGTGATTCCTTCGTGGAATCGATGTTCAACGCCGAAGCGAGTCGGTTCGTCTCCCGTGCGGAGAATTTGCTCGACAAAGCCGGCATCCACTTCTCGTGCCGGAACGGGGGGTATTCCGGAGCCACTACCCTACAACTGCTGAACGTTCTGATTAACAAGATCTATCCACTCGTGGGAACCGGCGGCACAGTGATCTTGTTTGCACCACAGAGTGACGTTCACATCTTTGGCGCCCCGGCCACGTACTGGCACCCGACTGACCGATATGCGCCTATCATGCCGCCGCTGACCCCAGAAGCTACACAAATGTTGCGCGGATTCAACTCAACCGCCCAGATCTTGGAGATTATTGTTGGGGCATCTCGTAGTCTGGGAATCAACCTTGTGTTGGCAACTTCCCCTTACCGTTCCGCTGCCCGCGGGGAGGATTCGTGGCTCGACAATCACCTTGAGGGAGACGTATTCAACACAGTCCTCGCGCGCCGGGCGCTCCTCGCCGAGAAGGTTCGAGAAATCGCTGCACGCACGGGTGTACCGCTGATTGATGCCGCTAAACATCTGGATGGCAAGTTTCATCTGTTCTTCGACGAACTCCACTTGAACGACGCCGGACAATCAGCATTCGCCGACTGGCTTTCCCAAGAAATTGTCCAACTTGATTTCGTTCACTAGGTGCGATTCCTACCCGAGTTGTGTGCAGCCAAGAGTGCTGTGAACGGCTAGGCTTCCGGATTCGGAGGCCTGGGACTTAGCCCACACGCCAGCTGACTTTACCTCTGAACTGCGGCTGAAAGTCGTCCGCCGGATCGTTTCGGAGTGCCAGAACCAGCTCCAGCAGCTGAAGGCTTCGAGCAGAAATCGCCGGCATTTGTGAGACAGTGCACGGACCCGTACCCCAATTACTGCGACGACGGTATGGCGCGCACGTCTTAGCAACCGCGCCCGAACCGCGCGGTGGATCGTGGTGCTGCGCTTCAGCGCGGCTGTGAATCCCCTGCCTCGCAGCCGGCTTGCATCTGCAAGGCTCCACATGTCGGCAGGTCCTGGCGCCAACCACCAGAGGGCCCGCCCTCCTGTCTGACCGTCCGGCTCGGGCTACCATTTCGTCCGCTTCGCAAACAGTTCCGCAAATTTGGAACTCGGCCATCCCCGGAGACCTGATCCACATGTGCTGGGCGACAGCGTCCTGGACGCCATCAAGGCAACATTCGTGGGCCAAACGCGAGCAGGCCGAACCCTAGGTTTTCCCAACCTCGCAGGTCCATTATGGCCGTGGGTTGTCGGTATCCGGGGAAAGGCTGATCATCATGTCAGTGACACGGAGAAGGGCCATTATTTTCGGAGGTCTCGGGCTAGCTGCCGCCCCTAACGGCATGCAGGCCCTTCTCCCCGCCGCTGTAGTGGATACCGGCAACGGAATCTCGGCCGATGACTACGCCGGCGCCGGTGACGGAACTGCGCTGGGAACAGCCGCGCTGCAGAGCGCATTTACGGCTGCGCAAGGCAAGACACTCGTATTGGGCAAGGAAAAGACGTACGTCATCTCGTCCTCCATCAGCGCGCCGAAGAACATGACGTTGGTGTCCAATGGCTCAAGGATAGTTAAGAACACCATCGGCGCTTGGGCAATTATCACGAACGATGGGTTCAAGGCAGCCGTCTTGGATGTCGAGACCCCAGGACACGCCACGGTAAAGGATCAAGGCGTCTATGTCGCCGGCAGCAATGTGCACATCGGCCACCTCCGCGTCCTATCCTCACAAGGAGACACCCCGGGCCTGAATGGCGTTGTGATCGGCAATGCCCAAGCCGTGACCGCGACGGCCCGCACCAACGTCTGTATCGACAGGCTGGAGGTTACGGGGTTTCAGCGCTCGGTTCGGATACTGAACCTCGCGGACTCGTGCATCGCGAACATCGACATCCGCAACTTCATTGTCGGCGTGTACTTGCAAAACAACGTCTCCAACGTCAGCTTCCCGCGCGCCACTGTCTCTGGCACATCGGCTGCGTCCGCTGCCGGACCGTATAACGGCATGAACGGATTGCTCATTGAGTCCGCAGCCGACTACAACACCTATGGTCTGCGGTTCCACGATTGGACTGTTGACGGCGCCCCGGAACATTCCTACCGTATCGGTGGTGGATTTTCGGTTACTGATATCACATACAACAACTGCATCAGCCGCAATCCCGGAAACGCGCCCGGAAACGCCTCCACGGGCGGCGGCGCATTCAAAGCCTTGGGAGTGGTGGGTCACTGGCACTCCAACATTCGCTACATCAACTGCTTGGCGGAAGACTCGAACACAAGCGCAGCCGGAATCAATGCCTTCAGCCAGTTCAGTTACGGCTTTTGCGAAAATGTCGCGCTCGTTGCTCCAGTGGTCCGCAAGCGGAATAAGACGTACTCGGCCCACATCGCCCTCTACCTGTCCGGCGTAAGGCAATTCGATATCGCCAATCCCAACTTCAGGGACACCAAATCTTGCACCATGTTCATCGGCAAGGACGGCACCGACAATTCCTTGACCGGAGTAAGCGACATTCGTGTGACCGGCGGCTTCCTCGACTCGGCATCTTCCACGAATCAGTGCATTCAGTTCGACACGAGGCAGACCGTTACCAGGAACATCTATATCAGCAATGTCACATGTTCACGCGGGCAGGCAGCCTGGCGAACTAACCCGGCAACCACGGTTGGGGCCGACGTCGGCGCCTACACAAATGTCAACATCGATATCTATTACCAAGACGCTCCAGTCGGAAGCGCAAACCCACCTGTACAAACAGGCAACACGGAAGTCACACACCAATATAGGGGTCCGGTCTACGGGGCTTCCATCGGTGGCCGGGATGGATCATCGTGCATCGACCAGACAACCGGCCAAACGCGAATTCGCAAGGCCGCTTCTTGGGTCGTGTTGTAGAACGTCAAGGGCTTGGCCACCGCATGCTCCCCGCGGTGGCGTTACCGTCGAGTGTAAAAGCAACTCGCGACTGTTCCTGGAACTCAGGTTAGCGCGCCGCCCGCAGAGCCTTGTTGAAAGACCCCAGCCGGCTGACCTCAAGCTCCACCGGCTCCACCACAAGATCCTCCGCCACGGCCGCGACAGACGCCTTGAGCCGTTTCCGCGCCCCAGCGCCCCGCCCCCTGGCAGCGGCGCCCGCGATGAACTTCGCCAGCACCGCCAGGACGATTCCCAACAGCACCCCGCCCGCGATCATCACGGTCGGCACCGGCCAGCCCTGGACCAGCGGCACCTCCGGCACGGGCAGCTGCAAATAGCCCAAAGCCGCCAGGACACCGAGCCAGGCGAACCCGCCCAGGGCCGTCAGCAAGGCAAGCCACTGGACCACGTTGAACGCCGTCCACCACCAGGATGTGCCACCGGCCTTCAGCTCCGTGGAGGCGATGGCCAGGTCCAGGGCATCCGGAAGCTGGTCCCTGCCCTCGCGGGCGGCGCCGCGGATGACAGCCCGCCAGGGGCCGGGGGCGCCGGCGGAGGCCGCGTCGGCAAATTCCCGGACGGCGGCATCCGTGCGGGCCCGCTCCGGGGCGCCGGCCGGCGGCAGGGACGTGCGGTTCACTTCGGGTTTGGCGCCCTCCCGGCGCAGGTTCAGCCGCCGCAACGGATCAGGCCGGAACCGGACCAGCCAGCGCGTCACCGGCCACCCGGTGCGGCGGGTCGCCTCGAGTCGGTAGGACCGGACGACGGCCTCCACCACGAGCGGAACATTCGCGGCCCCGGCCAGTTCTTCTGCCAGCAGGGCCTTCGACGCTGCCGTGACCCCCGCCGCCTCGCCGTCGCCCGACGCTTCAGCGAGCCCGGCCGAGGCCCGTGTGACGTCCGCGCCGAGTCGCTGGGACTGGGCCTGGCGCTGCCTGGCCACCTCGCGGATGGCGGCCCGGACCTTGTCCACGCCGCTGCCCACGACGGCGGAGGCGCCAATGACCTGCACCTTGCCCAGCCCGTCCCGCGCCAAGATGGCCTTGAGCGACTCCAGCACCGGCGGAACGTCCCGCTCCGGGAGCCGGTCGATCTGGTTCAGCACCACCAGGGTGACGGCTCCGTGCGAGGCCAGCGGGGTGAGGAAATCGTTGTGCACCGCGGCGTCGGCATATTTCTGCGGATCGAGCACCCAGACGAGGACGTCGACGAGTCCCACCATCCGCACCACGATCTCGCGGTTTGCGGCGCGCGTGGAGTCGAAGTCGGGAAGGTCCAGGAGGATGAGGCCCGTGCCTTCGTCGGCGAAGCCGGGGACCGGGGTGGCGTGGTGCCGGTTGCGGACCTCCAACCAGTCCAGCAGCTCCTCGCTGCCCTCGGCGCCCCAGACGCCGGCCAGCGGCTCGGACGTCGTGGGCCGCCGGACAGCCGCCGTCGCGATTTCCTCGCCGCTGACTGCGTTGAAGAGGGAGGACTTTCCGCTGCCGGTGGCCCCGAAGAACCCGACGACGGTGTGGTCCGCCGACAGGGAACGCCGCGAACTCGCCCGGTCCAGCACCTGGAGGACCCCCTCCAGGACATCTTCCGGGAGCGCCCCCGCGGCCAGTTCACGTGCCTCGTTCAGGGCGTGAAGCCGGCGGTCCAGCCGGGAAGCCTCTGCGGCGGCGCCATGGCGGCTCATGCGGAGGCCGCCAGGCGTCGGAGCGCCGCGGCGTGGCCGGCGAGCACCGCCGGGGCGACCCCGCCGGGGATCTCAAGCCGGGCCAGGAAGCGCTGCTGTTCAACCTGGAGCAGCTGCTGGCAGCGGGCGTGGAGATCCTCGCGGGCTGTCCGGGCGAGCCGGCGGACGGCATCCTCACCGAACACCGCCTCCAGCAACCGCTGTCCAACGACGGCGGTGCCGCCTGCGACCCCGATTTCCAGCCCGGTGAGTCCGGCGGTCATGGAGAACACCACAATCATGAGGGCGGCGCCGAGGCCATTGATCCCGAAGGACAGCCAGCGCGCCTGCGTGCGCTTGCCCTGGCCCTCGGTCCGGATCAGTTCCATGAGGCCCCCCTGCCAGGCCCGGATCTCGGCAGCGGCCTTCTCGGCGAAGCCCTCGGAGGTTCCGGAGAGGTCGTCGGAGCCCAGCAGCTGGCGGCCGGCCGGATCCGAGCGCCAGCGCCGGTCCGTGTCCTCGGCCGCGTTGGCGGCCTCATCGATGATGACGGCCTGCAGCTCGGTTTCGATCGCCGTCTCCACCCGCACTGCCGGTGCCGGTTCGCCCCGGAAAAAAGCACCGACCCGGTCCCGGAACTGGCCAATGTTCTGCTCCATCGCCCGGAAGAACTCGCCGGTGCCCACAAAGTCCTGCCAGCGTGCCAGGACCTCGCCCCGGAGGAGCGCACCGTCACGGGTGGCCTCAAGGATCCTTGCCACGGCGTCCCGGTACGCGTCCCGGGCATCCCCCGCGAGGGCCCCGGCAGCGTGTTCCTGGGCGCCGGCGGCCTGCGCCACGGCGTCGACGCGGCTACCCAGGGCCTTCACGGTCCCGTTAAGAGTCCGCCGGGCGATGTCGGAGCGACCAGCAGCGTCCGCGGCGAGTTCCCGCAGCCAGAGCTGCAGCGGCTGAACAGCGCCGGACGGAAGCAGGCCCATCCCGTCCAGGGCCGTCTCGGGCACGATGAAGAGCCGTGCACTGCCCAGCCCTTCCCTGTTGAGCATGGACTGGAGGTCTGCGCTTACCTCTGCTTCGGCACCCGGCGGCACCCGGTCCAACACCACAGCCACCATGATGTCCCGGGAGGCCGCGTCCAGCAGCAGGCGCCAGGGGACGGCGTCGGCGTAGCGGTTGGCGGTGGTGACGAAGACCCACAAATCGGCGGCAGCCAGCAGTTGGCCGGCGAGCTTGCGGTTGTCAGTGGAGATCGAGTCGACGTCGGGGGCGTCCAATACGGCAATCCCCTGCGGAACCGCCGTATCAGCGACCAGCACCAGCGAGGAGATCGCGGCGGCATCCGGGGCGGGTCCGGCCTGGCTGGCGGGCAGCGGCTCTTGGCTCACCGTGCCGCGGATCCGGCTCAGGCTCGGCAGGACCCGCTGCCCCTCGAACCAGTGCCCGTCCGCGGGGTGGTGCAGCAGGATGGGCTGCCGCGTGGTGGGCCGGATGGCACCGGCGCGGGTGACGGCGTGCCCCACGAGTCCGTTGACGAGGGTTGATTTCCCGGCGCCGGTGGATCCGCCCACGACGGCGAGGAGGGGCGCGTCCAGGCTCCGGTAGCGGGGCAGGATGTAGTCCTCGAGCTGGGCCAGGGCATCGCCGATATCCAGCCGGGCGGCATCCGCACCGGGGAGGGCAAGCGGCAGGGCCGTCGCGGCAAGGTCGCGGTGGACGGCTTCCAGCAGTTCAGCGGCCTGGCCGGGGGTTTCGTCGGAGCTCACCGCATCATCATGCCAGTTCCAGGCCGCGCCGGTTCCGGAACGCGGGGTTCAGGACAACGAAAAACGGCCCCGGGCTGATGCCCGGGACCGTCTTATCTGTGACCCCAGCGGGATTCGAACCCGCGTTACCGCCGTGAGAGGGCAGCGTACTAGGCCGCTATACGATGGGGCCGCGTACTCTCCAGAACAACATTTCTGCCGTTCGCGCTAAGCGATTATTTCATACACTCAGCAAGTGTTTCAAATCGGCGAACCGACTCAAAACCCCTGATCAGCCGCGGAAATCCGCGGATTTTTCAGAGCTGGGATACCAGGACTCGAACCTAGAATGACGGTACCAGAAACCGTAGTGTTGCCAATTACACCATATCCCAATGGAACTTTCGGGCCGGATCCGTGGGTCTAAACCCGCGCTCCCGGCGCCTCAGCACGAGTAATTACTTTACCCGAGAGTTTTCCTGCGCACAAATCGGCCGCCCGGCCGCCTGCGGAATCAGCCATCGGCGGCCCGGCCGCACCTTCGACGCCTACTAACCCTTGCCAATCCGGGGTCAACAAGTTTACGCTCGGTAAGTTACCAACGAGTAACTAACCCTCCCCCACTCCGCTGCGGGCAGCTGCATGGGCATTTTCGAATGTTAGCTGCGTCACAGCCGGGGGCTGGCAGCAGAGCCGCTGCCGGCAACACCGTCGAGAGGAACCATCTGTGACACAGAGCCGTGCCGCCGCCATCAGCCCGACCCGCCCCCGCGCCCAACAGATCGCCATCGCCGTCCTCGCACTCTTGCTGGTTGCCCTTCTGGGGTTCTACACGCTCGTTACCGGCCGGATAGCGGATGGTTCCGCCCGGCTCGAGGACGGCGCCGGGCAGGCCTCAGCCGGAGCCACGCAGCTGAAGGACGGGGCCGGCAAACTCGCGGCGGGCGCCGGCCAGGCGGACACCGGCGCCGGCAAGCTCTCGGCCGGTGCCGAAAAAATACATGCGGGGATCAGCGAAAAGCTTGCTCCCGGGGCTGAGAAGCTCCAGGCCGGAGCGGACCAGGTGGCGACTGGCGCCGTCAAGATCGAAACGGACGTCAACAACAAACTCGCCCCCGGCGTCTACAAGGTCGACGACGGCGCGCAGAAGCTTGCCGCCGGAGCCGTGCGGCTCTCGGCCGCCCTGACCCCCACGGCCGCCGGCAACGCCGAGAACAACCTGGCCGACGGCGCCACACAGCTTGATGCGGGTGCGGCCCGGCTGGCAGCGGGCACCGGTGAACTCTCCGCTGGCACGGTCCAGCTCAAGGGCTACCGGGGCGCCGGCAACGACCCGGCAGCCGGCACCGGAACGGCGGCCCTCGCGCAGGCCCTCGAACTGCTGCAGGCCGCGGCCTCGGATCCCGTGCAGGGCCTGGTGCCTTTGTCCGTGGTCAAGGACAAGATCGCCAAAATCACCGCCGGTGCGCAGAAGCTTGACGCGGGAGCCTCGCAGCTGCAGGCCGGTGCGGGGCGCCTGCAGGCAGGAGCCGGCCAACTGCACGCGGGGACGGGAAAGCTGACAGCTGGTTTCGGGACGCTGGCCGGAAAGCTCAACAGCCAGGACCCCCAGAACCCTGGTGTGGTACTTGGCACCCACCTGCTGGCCGATGGAACATCCAAGATCCGGACGGGCATGGACGGCGTTCCGGGCGACCCCGCACGCCCCGGGCTCATCAAAGCCGCCGCGCGGATGACCGAAGGCAGTTCCCGGCTCGCGGACGGGACCGTGGCGCTCAACGCCGGCATCAAGGGCGACCCCGCGGATCCGGTCAACCCCGGGCTGCTCAACGGATCCCTGGCTCTCGCCTCGGGCGCCACCGAGCTCTCGGCGGGCAACACGAAACTGGCGTCCGGTTCCTCGCAGCTTTCCATCGGAGCAGACAAGCTCGCGGACGGGAACGCCCGGATTGCCGAGGGCACGGGCACGTTGCACTCGAGCGCCGCGGCCGTCTCGCCGTCGACGATGGCCGGCCAGGCTGACGCGGCCATGGCCCTCGGGATCGTCGGTGTCCTGGGCCTGGGTTCGGTCGGCGCGTTCCTGGGGCTGCGGAACCGGCGGGCCCGTGCCGGGACGGCCCCGGCGGAAGGTTAGGCCAGCAGATCCAGCAGGGAACCGACCTCGCGGCCCGCAAAGCCCGGGGCCGGTTCCCCGCCGCGGTTCAGCCAGACGCCCAGCAGGCCCGCCGCCGTCGAGCCGTCGGCATCGAGGAGGCGGTTGTCCCCCACATACAGCGTTTCGCCGACGCCGGTGCCGAGGCGGCGCACGCCCTCCAGGTAGATGGCCGGATCCGGCTTCGCCGCACCCACGGTGTCCGTCCCCACCAGCACACTGATGCGCTCCAGGCCCGCAGCGTCCAGCTTGACCCGCTGGTAATCGTGGACGTTGTTGCTCACTGCCCCGTAAGGGATGCCGGCTGCATCCAGCGCGTCCAGCATCGGCGTAACGTCTTCGAAGGCGCGGATGTAGCCGTGCTGCCGGCAGGCGTAGGAGCTGACCCAGTGGTGGGCCTGCTCGCCCTCCTCCAGTTCCACGCCGAAGTGCCCCAGGGCGGCCCGGCCGCGGAGGAGCCGCTGCTCGTTGAAGCTCAGCTCTCCGGCCAGGTAGCGGTCGTAAAAGTGGGTGGTCTCGCGGGTGAAGATCCGCCCAAACTTCTCCCACCCGGCCTGGTCCAGGCCGGGCAGGAGGTGTTCGCTGACGTCGCGCAGGGCCGCCGTCATGGCAAATTCCAGATCCACCAGGGTGTCGTCGATGTCAAACAGCACACCGCGGATGCCGCCCAGGCCGGCGGCCAGCGCATTCGTCCCGGCGCTGGTGATGACCTCGGGTGTGCTCATCATCAGCCGCGGAAAGCGCGCAGCCGGGCCAGGGACGAATCCTTGCCCAGGATCACCATGGATTCGAACAACGGCGGGGAAATCCGGCGGCCGGAGATCGCCGTGCGGACCGGGCCGAAGGCCAGGCGCGGCTTGACGCCGAGACCTTCCACCAGCGCTTCCTTCAGGACGGTCTGGATGTTCTCGGCGGTCCAGTCTGCGAGGGGCTCCAGGACGGCCAGGGCGGCGTCGAGGACCTCGGTGAGGTTCTCCGGAAGCCCCTTGCGGGCGTCGTCCGCGACGTCGACCGCGTCGTCGTTCTTGAACAGGAAGGCGAGCATCTCGGGGGCCTCGCCCAGCAGCGAGATGCGCTCCTGGATCAGCGGGGCCGCCTCGGCGAGGATCTCCTCCTGGCGGGCAGTGAGCGTGTCGCCGACGAACCCGGCGGCGCGCAGGTACGGGACCAGCCGCCCGCGGAAGTCCTCGGCGTCGAGCATCCGGATGTGCGTGCCGTTGATGGCCTCGGCCTTCTTGATGTCGAAGCGGGCCGGGTTGGCCAGCACGTCGTTGACGTCGAAGTTTTCGATCAGCTGTTCGACGGTGAAGATGTCCTCGTCGGCGGAGAGGCTCCAGCCCAGCAGGGAGAGGTAGTTCAGCAGCCCCTCCGGGATGAAGCCGCGGTCCCGGAGCAGGAACAGGTTGGACTGCGGATCGCGCTTGGAGAGCTTCTTGTTGCCCTCGCCCATGACGTACGGCAGGTGGCCGAAGACCGGCAGGTAGCTGGCCACACCGATTTCCATGAGCGCGCGGATCAGCACCACCTGGCGGGGCGTGGAAGAGAGCAGGTCCTCGCCGCGGAGCACGTGGGTGATGCCCATCAGAGCGTCGTCGACGGGGTTGACCAGGGTGTAGAGCGGGGAGCCGTCGGCGCGGACGATCACGTAGTCCGGGATGCTGCCGGCTTTGAAGGTGATCTCGCCGCGGACCATGTCGGTGAAGGTGACATCGGTGTCGGGCATGCGGACGCGGAGCACCGGCTGGCGGCCCTCGGCCTTGAACGCGGCGAGCTGCTCGTCGGAGAGTTCGCGGTCGAAGTTGTCGTAGCCCAGCTTGGGGTCGCGGCCGGCGGCCCGGTGGCGGGCCTCGACCTCGTCCGGCGAGGAGTAGCACTCGTAGGCGTAGCCGGCGTCGATCAGCTTGGCGACGACGTCCTTGTACAGGTCCAGGCGCTGCGACTGGCGGTAGGGCTCGTGCGGCCCGCCCACTTCCACGCCTTCCTCCCAGGTGATGCCGAGCCATTTCAGGGCCTCGAGCAGCTGCTGGTAGCTCTCCTCCGAGTCGCGCGCCGCGTCCGTGTCCTCGATGCGGAACACAAAGGTGCCATTGGTGTGGCGGGCGTGGGCCCAGTTGAACAGGGCCGTGCGGATCAGGCCGACGTGCGGGGTGCCGGTGGGCGACGGGCAGAACCGGACACGGACCGGGGTGTCAGCGGTGACTTCGCTGGTCACGCTGGTAGCGGAGCTGGAGACGGCGTCGGGCGCAGAGGGAGTAGTCATAGTGGTACCAACATTACCAACCCTCATCGGTGCCGGGCGCCCGCGGTTTCCGCTGCGAAAACGGACAGCCGCCCCGTGGATCCACGGGGCGGCTGTCCGATACCGGCGCGAAAATCGCTAGCGGCGGACCACCGGGTTGGAGAGGCGGCCGATGCCCTCGATTTCGACCTCGAAGCGGTCGCCGGCCGTAACGAGTCCGACGCCGGCGGGGGTGCCGGTCATGATGACGTCGCCGGGCAGCAGGGTGAAGGCCTGCGAGACGATGGAGACGAGTTCGCGGACGCCGCGGATCATCTGGCTGGTGCTGCCGTCCTGGCGCAGTTCGCCGTTGAGGCGGCCCTGGATCTGCAGGTCCTCGGTGTTCAGCTCGGTCTCGATCCACGGCCCCAGCGGCGCGGAGGTGTCGAAGCCCTTGGCCCGGGCCCACTGCAGGTCGGTCTTCTGGACGTCGCGGGCGGTGAGGTCGTTGCCGCAGGTGTAGCCGAAGATGACGTCGTCGACGCGTTCCTCCGGGACGTCCTTGCAGATCCGGCCGATTACGACGCAGAGCTCGGCTTCGAAGGACACTTCGTCGGAGAACTCCGGCAGGATGATCGGGTCGTTGGGTCCGACCACGGAGGTGTTGGGCTTCAGGAAGAGCAGCGGCTGCGCCGGGACCTCGTTGCCGAGTTCCCGGGCGTGCTCCACGAAGTTGCGGCCGACGCCGATCACTTTGCTGCGCGGGATGATCGGGGCGAGGAGCCGCACGTCCTCCAGCTTGTGCCGGACGGCGGTTCGTTCCACGCCGTGAAAGAAGGGGTCGCCGTTGATGACAGTGACTTCCTCACTGCCGGGCTCACCTTCAACAATGCCGTAGAGGGGATCAGAATCGACTACAAACCGGGCGATACGCATGGCTCCAAGCGTACCGTCTCCGGCAGGCGTCGCTGACGAGGCGGCGGACCGTGGCACGCACCCAGCCCTTCCCACCTAGCTGGCAGCAGGGGCCGTTATGAGCACTCAAAACGGCCCCTTCTGCCAGCTACAAGGGTGAGCTCCGCAGGTAGTGCAGCTGGGCGGCCACGGAGAGTTCCGCCGCGGGTCGTACCGCCGGGTCGACGGCGGCGTACACGGCGTCGGCCACCTCTGTCACTTCGGCGCCGGCGCCCAGGTTTTCGAGCGCGGAGCGGATCTGCGCTAGGCGGTCCTCGCGGTGGTCACGGTACGCGCGGACAATGGTGTCCAGCGCGGGCAGCATGGGACCGTGGGCCGGGAGGACGGTCGCGGCGCCGAGGCGTTCCAGCCGGTCCAGGGAGGCCAGGTAGTCCCCCAGGGTGCCGTCGGGGTAGTCCAGGACC
Organism: Arthrobacter sp. YAF17; assembly: GCF_052113365.1. NCBI lineage: Bacteria > Bacillati > Actinomycetota > Actinomycetes > Micrococcales > Micrococcaceae > Arthrobacter > Arthrobacter sp. YAF17. The sequence goes on from NZ_JBFRDB010000017.1 coordinate 90,809, forward strand.
GTGGTTCCGAGGCCCAGGATCGTGTCGCCGGTAAGGACCGAGCCCTGGCGGCCGTCGGCCGGCAGGTGGAAGCAGACCGAGTCCGAGGTGTGGCCCGGCGTTGCCACAACCCTGATCTCGGCCCCTGCGGCGTGGATGACCTCGCCGTCTACCAGGGGGCTCCCCCCGTGGCAGTGGGCCGGATCCATGGCGCGCACGGGCGCCCCGGTCAGTTCGGAGAACCTGGCGGCGGCGGCCGTGTGGTCGGCGTGCCGGTGCGTGATCAGGATGAGCTCGACGGGGCCGGCCTGGGCGAGTTCCTGCAGGTGCGGCTCATCCAGCGGGCCGGGATCCACCACGACGGCGCCCGCCCCTCCGGGCGCGGCAATCACGTAGGAGTTGGTCCCGTGCAGGCTCATCGGCCCCGGGTTGGGGGCCAGCCTGAATCGGGTCAGCTCAGTGCTGCGCACCATGGCGCGGGGGTCGTCCGGGATCACAGTTCCATCTTCGCACCGAACCGGCAGCCGCACGAGCCGTCCGTCACACGGCAGCAGCCCCGCAACCAACAACAACGTCGGCGGCCCCGCACTGGAAGGTGCGGAGCCGCCGTCGAACGCTGCGTGTAACTTGGGCGCCGGCGCTCAGGCCAGGCGGGTGAGCCAGCCGTGGGTGTCCTCGACGGCGCCGGTCTGGATGCCGAGGAGCTGCTCGCGGATGGCCATGGTGGTCTCCCCCGCCTTCGCGTCCTCGGAGCCGATGAACTCGGTGTCGTCCTTGAGCACACCGATCGGGGTGATCACGGCGGCGGTGCCGCAGGCGAAGACCTCGGCGATCTCGCCGGATGCCACGCCGTCGCGCCATTCATCCAGGGTGATCTTGCGTTCGGTGACCTCGCGGCCCATGTCCTTGGCAACCTGGATGACGGACATCCGGGTGATGCCTTCCAGGATGGTGCCGCTCAGCGCGGGCGTCACCAGGGAGCCGTCCTTCATCACGAAGAACACGTTCATGCCGCCGAGCTCTTCCACGGCGTTGTCATTGAACTGGTCCAGGAACAGCACCTGCTTGCAGCCGTGGGCCTCGGCTTCCTGCTGCGCGATCAGTGACGCGGCGTAGTTGCCGCCGCACTTCGCGGCGCCGGTTCCGCCGCGGCCGGCGCGGGCGTACTGGCGGGAGATCCAGATGGAGACGGGCTTGAGCTCGCCGCCGAAGTAGTTGCCTGCCGGGGACGCGATGACGCGGAAGGACACTTCGCGGGCGGCGCGGACACCGAGGAACGCCTCGGTGGCGATCATGAACGGCCGCAGATAGAGGGCTTCGCCGTCGCCGGAGGGAACCCATTCCTTGTCCGCGGAGACCAGCTCGCGGATGGCGCCGAGGAAGTACTCTTCCGGGAGCTCCGGGAGTGCCAGGCGGCGGGCCGACTTGTTCAGGCGGGCCGCATTGGCCTCGGGCCGGAACGTCCAGACGGAGCCGTCGGCGTGCCGGTAGGCCTTGAGGCCTTCAAAGATTTCCTGGCCGTAGTGGAGCACCGCGGCGGAGGGGTCCAGGGAAATGGGACCGTAGGCCTCAACGCGGGCATCGTGCCAGCCGCCCTTGCCCCCGGCGTCGACGCTGTAGTCGACGATCGCGGTGTGGTCGGTGAAATAGTTGCCGAATCCCGGGTTCGCCAGGATGGCAGCACGTTCTTCAGCGGACTTCGGGGTTGCCGAGGGCTGCTGGGTGAATTCGACGCCATGGGCAGTCTGGGTCATGGTTCCTCCACGGTCGGCTGCCTGGTGTGAACGTGGTTCATCGTCGGACCACGGCAGCATATTGGTGATTCGAAACAAGCTTACGCCCGTTGGCGGGGCCTACGGCCCCGTACCAAAGGGGGCTGCAGGGTGGGCCTACAGGGCGGCGGCGATCGCGTCACCGATCGCGCTGGTGCTGCGCGCTTCGCCACCGCGGCCCGCGACGTCCGCGACGACGGCCGCTTCGATCTTGCGGGCGGCGGAGCCGTAGCCAAGGTGGTCCAGCAGGAGCGCGGCGGAGAGGATGGCCGCCGTAGGATCCGCCTTCTGCTGGCCGGCGATGTCCGGCGCCGACCCGTGGACGGGTTCGAACATGGACGGGGCCGTGCGTTCCATGTTGATGTTGCCGGAGGCGGCGAGGCCGATGCCCCCGGTGACCGCGGCGGCCAGATCGGTGATGATGTCGCCGAAGAGGTTGTCGGTGACGATCACGTCGAAACGTGCCGGGTCGGTGACCATAAATATCGTGGCGGCGTCGATGTGCAGGTAGTCATGGGTGACCTCGGGGAACTCCTGGGCCACGGCCTCCACGGTGCGCTTCCAGAGGTGGCCGGCGAAGACCAGGACGTTGTGCTTGTGCACGAGGGTGAGCTTCTGGCGCGGGCGGTCGTTGGCCCGGCGGAAGGCGTCCCGGACCACACGCTCCACGCCGTGGGCGGTGTTCAGCGAGACCTCGGTGGCGACCTCGTGCGGGGTGCCGGCGCGCAGGGTGCCGCCGTTGCCCACATAGGGGCCCTCGGTGCCTTCGCGGACCACAATGAAATCGATGTCGCCGGGATGGGCGAGCGGGCTGGCCACTCCCGGGTACAGACGTGAGGGCCGCAGGTTGACGAAGTGGTCCAGGCTGAAGCGCAGCTTGAGCAGGAGCTCGCGTTCGATGATGCCGGACGGGATCCGGGTGTCGCCCGGGGCCGCCCCGACAGCGCCGAAGAGGATGGCGTCGCGGGTCCGGAGATCGGCGAGGGTTTTCTCCGGCAGGGTCTCCCCCGTTTCGAGCCAGTGCTGGGCGCCCAGCTTGTAGTGGGTCTGCTGCAGCACGATGCCCTCCGCCGCGGCAGCCTTCTCCAGGACCTTCACGGCTTCGGCCGTGACCTCCGGGCCGATGCCATCGCCGGGAATAACGGCCAGATCAATCGTGGATGCGCTCATGTTTTCAGCCTAGCCAAGACATCCACATGCTGGTCAAGTCGTCTCACTATTCGAACGCGGCGGCACGTGGTTAACGACGTAGAGGTGAGACTTCGCGCCGATGTCATCGAAGGACATGGGCGCGGAGTCTCACCTCGGCGGGCGTCGGGACTGTTACGCCTCGGCGGGCTCCTCGTACTTCGGGAAGACCGGGGCCGGGGCGGGCAGCGCAGTTCCGGCGACGATCGGGGTGCCCAGGGCGGCGAACTCGCGCGGCTCACCCTCCGGCTGGCCGAGTGTGTCCAGGATGGCCGCCGTCGCCGCCGGCATGACCGGCTGGGCGAGGATGGCGACGATCCGCAGCACCTCGAGGGTCACGTACAGGACGGTGTTCATGCGTTCGACGTCGGTCTTCCGCAGCACCCAGGGCGCCTGCTCGGCGAAGTACGCGTTGGTGTCACCCAGGACGTTCCAGATGGCCTCGAGGGCGCGGCTGAACTCCTGCTTTTCGAACGCGGCGCGGGAAATGTCCAGCAGGCCGTTGGCCTGGCCCAGCAGCGCGGCGTCCTCGACGGTGAATCCAGCCGGAACGGGGACGGCGCCGTCGCAGTTCTTGGCGACCATGGACAGCGAACGCTGGGCCAGGTTGCCGAAGTTGTTGGCGAGGTCCGCGTTCATCCGGCCCACGATCGCGTCGTGGCTGTAGGAGCCGTCAGCGCCGAAGGGGACTTCGCGGAGCAGGAAGAAACGCACCTGGTCCAGGCCGTACTGGGCAACCCAGTCCGCCGGTGCCACCACGTTGCCGAGCGACTTGGACATCTTGACGCCCTGGTTGTGCAGGAAGCCGTGGATCATGACGCGCCCGGGCAGTTCCAGCCCGGCGGACAGCAGGAAAGCGGGCCAGTAGACGGCGTGGAAGCGCGAGATGTCCTTGCCGATCACGTGGACGTCCGCGGGCCAGTACTTCCGGAACAGCTCGGATTCGGTGTTCGGGAACCCGACGCCGGTCAGGTAGTTGGTCAGCGCGTCCACCCAGACGTACATGACGTGGTCCGGGTTGCCCGGGACGGGGACGCCCCAGTCGAAGGAGGTGCGGCTGATCGACAGGTCCTCGAGGCCGCCCTTGACGAAGCTGACCACCTCGTTGAACCGGTTGTGCGGCGCGCCGAAGGACGGGTGGTCCGCGTAGAGGGCCAGCAGCCGGTCCTGGTAGGAGGAGAGCTTGAAGAAGTAGCTCTCTTCCTCGGTCCAGGTCACCTCGGTGCCGGTTTCTGACGCGTAGCGGAGGCCGTCGGCCTGCACTTCGGTCTCGTCCTCGACGAAATAGCGCTCGTCGCGGACCGAGTACCAGCCGGCGTACTTGGAGAGGTAGATGTCCCCGTTGGCTTCCATCCGCTGCCAGAGCGCCTTGGCCGCCTCGTAGTGGTCCGGGTCCGTGGTGCGGATGAAGCGGCTCAGCGAGATGCCGAGGTCATCGCTCATCTGGCGGAACGCGGCCGAGTTGCGGTCCGCGAGCTCCTTGACCGGGATGCCTTCCTTTTCCGCCGTCTGCTGCATCTTCAGGCCGTGCTCGTCCGTGCCGGTCATGAAGAAGACGTCGTAGCCGTCCAGGCGCTTGAAGCGCGCCATCGCATCAGTGGCGATCACCTCGTAGGCGTGGCCGATGTGCGGCACGCCGTTGGGGTAGCTGATGGCCGTGGTGATGTAGAACGGGGTTTTTTCGGAGGTGGTCACAGCTTTAACCTAGATCAGTTCGGTGAGGGTATCGCTCTGGCGGACAAGTTCGTGGTCATGTGAAGCCACCAGAACGGCGATCCCGTCCGACGTCGTGTCCTTGAGGATGCTGATGATGCGGTTGGCCGCGGACCGGTCCAGGCTCGCGGTCGGCTCATCGACCACCAGCACGCGGGTGCCCAGGATCAGGGCGCGGGCGATCGCCACGCGCTGGCGTTCACCGCCGGAGAGCTGGGCCGGGCGGTGGCGCATGCGCCGGCCCAGGCCCACGAGGTCCAGGAGGTCCTTGGCCATGTCGCGGCGCTTGTCCACCTCGCCGTCGGGCACTGCGGGCAGGAGCACGTTTTCGAGCGCGCTCATCCCGTCGATCAGGGCGCCGCCCTGGTCGACGTAGCCGATCAGGGCGCGACGGCGGTCGGCGATTTCGTCGTCACCCATGGTTTCGAGGGAGTCACCCTCCCAGAACACCCGGCCCGACGTCGGCAGGGTCAGGCCCGCGCCGACGGTGAGGATGCTGGTCTTGCCCGAGCCCGAGCGGCCGGCGACGCAGTGCATTTCTCCGGCGTGCAGCGTCATGTTGAAGTCGTCCACCACGTTGACGGCTTCGGCACCGCCCTTGCCGCCGCCGTAGTGGATCGTGATGTTGCTGAGCTCCAACGGCGTGGCGTGGTCAGCGGCCTTCACGATGGTGTTGGCGCGCGTCTGGTGGGCGCCGCGGCGGGTGCTTGCCGTCATCCGCTCGTGAGCCTCGCGGTCAAGGTTCAGGTCGTTGTTCATCGGACCACTTTCGTTGCAATCGGAATCCAGCAAAGTACAGCCACGAGCCCGGCGATAGCGGCCCAGAGCGCGGCATAGGGGGCGAGGAGAAGGCCGACGCCCAGGGCGCCGAGGATACCCAGCGGCAGCGCGACCGCCCCCACCATGGCATTTTCGAACACGCGGACCTGGCCCAGCATGTCCGGGTTCCAGCCCATGGCCTGGAGCGTGCCGAGGTACTGGCGTTTGGCCTGCAGCTCGAAGCGGCCGGTGACCATCGTCAGCAGCAGGCCGACGGCGACGCCGGACAGGCCGAGGACGATGCTGGGCAGCGCGATGGACGTGGCGGCTAGGCCGCTGAGGGCGCTCGCACCGGCGGCGCGGGGAATGTCGATCAGCAGGGCGACCATACCGCCGACCGCTGCCCCGAAGACACCAACGGCGACGGCCAGGGCGACGGTGTTGAATTTGTTGGTGCTCAACTGCCGGCTGGCGAACGTCAGCGGGGAGTCCACGGCGATGAGGCGTTCATCGTGCTGCGGCTCCTGGTCCACCACCTCGCGGTGGCGCAGCTGCTGGGCGGCGAAGAATGCCCCGCCGGCGTAGAGCACCAGCACGGAGGCCGAGACGATCGCCGTGGCAGGGTTCCAGCTGACCAGGCTCAGGACGATTCCGGCGATGGCCAGCAGGGCAGCCCCCACACCGAATTCGGCAAGCACCCAGGACCGGATCCGGCGCTGGGTCCAGCCCATGGCGCGCAGGGTTCCCGCCTCGGTGCGGCGTTTCCGGACATAGCTCACGGTTGAGGCGCCCGTCAGCAGGGCGGCACCGCAAAGGGTGAGGAAGAGCAGGGTCAGGTTGGTCGCGGTAAGGGAACCGGAGACGGCGTCCGCGGCGTCCTGGCGGACCCACGACTGCTGCACGGTGCCGAGCGGGGACTCCTTGCCGGCGTCGTCCTTGGAGTAGCCGGGGACAAAGATGCTGGCGTCCTCACGGGCCGAACCGGCCACAACGGTTGCCTGCAGCCCCATGTCGCGGATCTCGTTGGCGAGCTTCTCCACCTCGGGCTGGGCTTCCTTCCAGCTACCGGGCACCTTGGCGCGGATGCGGACGGCGTCGATCACGGAGGCGTTGGCCTCGTAGCCGCGGGCGGCGGCGAGGCCGTAGTAGTCGGTGATGGCGCCTGCGGACTGGCTGGCCAGACCCGTGGCGCTGAGTGAGGGCTTGAGCTCGGTGTTTTCGACGTCCTTGCCGGAGGCGTCCTTGGTGAGCGTGAAGGGTGTGGGGTCATAGCCGCCCAGCGGCAGGCGGTTGACGTCGCCGGCCGCCTCCTTGACCTGCTCGGCGTCGAACGTGCCGTAGACCATGGCGAGCGGCGTGGCGAGCTTCTTCCCGGTTTCGAGGTCCGAGCGGTAGGAGCGCTCGTCGACGGGCTTGCGCTGGGTCTGATCCACAGGGGCGCCGTTGGCGGATTTCTCTGGGAGGCGGTTCACGGTGACCCAGTCGCCGGGGGTGGCGCTCTTGTCCACGGCGCCGTTGCCGGCTGTCTCACCGTCCGTGTACTTCGGGGCGGACGCGAAGTCGGTGCTCCAGGTGGCGGGGTTGTAGAGGCCCTGGCTGAAGCTTCCGGTGTCGCCGAGCAGCTGCGTGAGATCTTTGGACCCGGGCCAGGCCAGGGCGAACGGGGACTTGGAAACGAAGGGCAGGTAGTCCTTGTCCAGCGAGCGGGTCACGGTCCCGACGTCCTTGGTGACGTTGCCGGATGCGTCGATTTCCTCGATTTTGACCGAGTACTTGAGGTCAAGGGAGGTGCCGGAACGGACAATCAGCGGAATCGCCTGTGAGTCCTCGGTCAGAAGGCCGTTGCGCTTGGCCTGCTGGTACTGGCTCATGAGAGGCGCCCAGTACTTGAGCTTGACGCCGAGGAAGTCGGGGCCTTCCTTCAGTTCGTCCATGCCGATGCCGGTGGTGAAGAGGCTTTCAAAGTGCCGGCCGATCGCGCCGGCGTTGCGGGCGTCGGCGGGCGGCGCCTTCTCCAGCGGGGCGAGGAAGTCACCGGCGCTGCCCAGCAGGGCACGCTCGGAGACGGGGTCGACGGCGACGACGGATTCCGTCACCTGCGGGGCGAGCGGGAGCGAGACGGCGAGGTTGAAGAGGTTGTGCTCGGAGCCGCCGGCCGGGGCGGGGAACTTGATGCCGGTCTCCCCCGCCGGGCCCTCGATGCGGACGTTCTTGCCGCCGGCAACCTGCTCCTCGACGAGCTGCGCCTTGCCGAGGGATCCTTCGGCCGTGGTCTTGAACAGGGTGTGATCGGACTTGCCGTCGGAGCTGACAGCGCTGGCGGTGAGGCGGTATGACTTGGGCTTGTCGGACAGGACCGACTCCGCGGCCGGCCATTTGCTCGGATCGGTGGCGCTGGGGTCCCCGGCGGTGCCGGCGAGTCCGGCCTGGTAGCCGAGGTAGTCTGTGGCCTCCAGGCGCGGTGACTCGAGGTTCTGGGTGACGCGCGAGACGAGGCTGATCGGGGCCGCCACGGACGTGCCGGAGAGCTTGCGGAGGGAGTCCAGCTGCTCGAAGCTGATGCCGCCCTGACCGGCCGCGATTTCCGGCTGCATGAGCCCGCCGTTGTCGTCGGCCTTGGCCTGGACGAGTACGTCGTAGAGCCCCCGCGAATTCTGGTCAACGGTCCGGTTCAGGGCAGCCTGAGACTGGCCCTGGACGAGGACCGAAAGGCACATGGCCACGATCAAAATGGACGCGGTCAGCAGAAGCACTCTGCTTCTGATGAACCTCTGGACGGCGTTCATTGGGCTCCTGAAAGCTGGATTGCGTGCGCACACCACAGTTCATTCCACGCGGAATTGAAGGCGTCCCCTGCCGGGTGTGCAAAAAGTAAAGGCCGGGCTGCCGGCCGGATCCGAAATTCGGACGTAGCCATTGTACGCAGACCAGCCATGCGTTCGCGGACACCGGCGGCGGTCAGTACCGACGCCGGTGTCCGCGGTGCAGACGTCAGTCCTCGAGATCGACCTCGCGCACCATGTCGGCGCCGATTCCGGCCTTGATGGCGTCCAGGACCTGCTGCGGAACGGAGCTGTCGATGGTCAGCAGGGCGAGCACCTGGCCGCCCTCGTCCTGACGTGCGACCTGCATGCCGGCGATGTTGATGTTGTTCATGCCGAGGATGTGCCCGATGGTGCCGATCACGCCGGGGCGGTCGGAGTAGGCGACCACCACAAGGTGTTCGCTGATCGGGATCTCCACCTCGAAGCCGTTGATTCCGACGAGCTTCTGGACCTGCTTGGGTCCGGTCAGGGTTCCGGCCACGGAGATCTGTGTGCCGTCGCTCAGGGCGCCGCGCAGGGTCAGGACGTTGCGGTACGACTCGGTGTCCGGCGTCGTGATCAGCCGGACGTTGATGCCGCGCTGCTCGGCGATCACGGGGGCGTTGACGTAGGAGACCTGCTCGGTCACGACGTCGGCGAAGATGCCCTTGAGCGCCGCGAGCTCGAGGACCTTGACGTCGAGCGAGGAGATTTCGCCGGCAACTTCGACGTCGAACTGGGTGAGCGAGGCGTGCGTCATCGCGGTGAAGATGCGGCCCAGCTTTTCCACCAGTGCAATGCCCGGGCGGACGTCCGGGGCGATCACGCCGCCGGCGACGTTGACGGCGTCCGGAACAAGTTCCCCGGCCAGGGCCAGGCGGACGGACCGGGCAACCGATACGCCGGCCTTTTCCTGCGCTTCGTCCGTGGACGCGCCCAGGTGCGGGGTGACCACAACGTTGTCCATCTTGAAGAACGGCAGGTCGGTGCTGGGTTCGTTGACGAAGACGTCGACGCCGGCTCCGGCGATTTCGCCGGCCTCCAGCGCGGCGTAGAGGGCTTCCTCGTCGACGAGGCCGCCGCGGGCGACGTTGATGACGTACGCGGTGCTCTTCATCTTCTTGAAGGACTCGGCACCGAGCATGCCCACGGTCTCCGGCGTCTTGGGCATGTGGATGCTGATGAAGTCGGACTGGGCCAGCAGCTCGTCGAAGGTCACCAGCTGCACGCCGAGCTGGGCGGCGCGGGCCGAGGTGATGTAGGGATCATAGGCGAGGATCTTGGTGTCGAAACCCTTCAGGCGGGCCGCCACGAGGGCGCCGATCCGGCCCAGGCCGATGATGCCGATCTTCTTCTCGAAGAGTTCGGTGCCGGTGTACTTGGAGCGCTTCCACTCGCCGTCCTTGAGCGCGGCGCTGGCCTGCGGGATGTGGCGGGCCAGGCTCAGGATGTGGCCGACCGTCAGTTCCGCGGCGGAAACGATGTTCGAGGTGGGTGCGTTCACCACCATGACGCCGGCCTGGGTGGCGGCTTTGATGTCGACGTTGTCGAGGCCGACGCCTGCGCGGGCGATCACCTTGAGGTTCTTCGCGGCGGCGATGGCCTCGGCGTCCACCTGGGTGGCGGAGCGGACCAGGATCGCGTCGACGTCGGCGATCGCAGAGAGCAGCTGGGAACGGTCCGCGCCGTCGGTCTGGCGGATTTCGAAGTCCGGGCCAAGGGCGTCGATCGTGGCGGGCGAAAGTTCCTCAGCGAGGAGTACTACAGGTTTGGTGCTTGTCACCGGTGACCTCTTTAGCTCTCTTGTATAACAGGCGTGGATTTTGGTGCGGATGGTGCGGGTGTTGCAGAAAAGCAGGGAAGCCGGACCCCAGTTGGTGTCCGGCTCCCCTGCCGGTCAGTGCCTAGCGGGCCACTGAGCCTTCGGTGTAGTCGTCTTCGTTCTTGATCCAGGAGAACAGCTTGCGCAGTTCGCGGCCGGTGGCCTCGATCGGGTGGTCCTCACCCTTCTTGCGGAGCGCCTTGAACTCGGGGGCGCCGGCGTCCTGGTCGTCGATGAAGCGCTTGGCGAAGGTGCCGTCCTGGATGTCCGCCAGGACAGCCTTCATGTTTTCCTTCACGTCCGGGGTGATGACGCGCGGGCCGGAGACGTAGTCGCCGTATTCCGCGGTGTCGGAGACGCTCCAGCGCTGCTTGGCGATGCCGCCTTCAACCATGAGGTCAACGATGAGCTTGAGCTCGTGCAGCACCTCGAAGTAGGCAACCTCGGGCTTGTAGCCGGCCTCGGTGAGGGTCTCGAAGCCGTACTGGATCAGCTGCGAGGCGCCGCCGCAGAGGACAGCCTGCTCGCCGAAGAGGTCCGTTTCGGTCTCTTCGGTGAAGGTGGTCTCGATGACGCCCGCGCGGGTGCCGCCGATGGCCTTGGCGTAGGACAGTGCGAGTTCCCGGGCCTTGCCGGACGGGTTCTGCTCCACGGCGATCAGGTCCGGCACGCCGCGGCCGGCCTCGAACTCGCGGCGGACGATGTGGCCCGGGCCCTTGGGGGCAACGAGGGCGACGTCGACGTCGGCCGGCGGCTGGATGTAGCCGTAGCGGATGTTGAAGCCGTGGCCGAAGAACAGGGCGTCGCCGGCCTGCAGGTTCGGGGCGATGTCCTCGGCGTAGACGTGGCGCTGGACCTGGTCCGGGGTGAGGACCATGATGAGGTCGGCTTCGGCGACCGCGGCGGCGACGTCGAGGACGCGCAGGCCCTCTGCCTCGGCCTTGGCGCGGGACTTCGAGTCGGCCTTCAGGCCGACGCGGACGTCAACACCGGAATCGCGCAGGCTGAGGGCGTGGGCGTGGCCCTGGGAGCCGTAACCGATGACGGCGACGGTGCGGCCCTGGATGATCGACAGGTCGGCGTCGTCGTCGTAGAACATTTCAGTCACTGGGGTGTCTCCTTTTGAGTGGATTCTTGGGTGGTGCTTGTCGGTGAAACGTGTTGAGTTGTGGTGCTGCGGCAGGGCCTGTTCGCGCCGGGGTCTCCCCTGGGCTAGTTCTTACCTGTTTCTTACGCGCTGCGTAACGCCCTGTCGCTCATGGAGCGGGATCCCCGCCCAACGGCCAAAGTGCCGGACTGCACGATTTCGCGGATGCCGAAAGGCTCCAGCACTGAGAGCAGCGCCGTGAGCTTTTCCGGGTGGCCCGTTGCCTCAATGACCACCGACTCTGTGGAGACGTCGACCACTGATGCGCGGAACAGGTCTGCAGCCTGGGTAACCTGCAGCCGTGTTGCGGCATCCGCACGTACCTTGACCAGGATGTGGTCACGCTGTACGGAAGATTCGGAGGTGAGCTCGACGATCTTGATCACGTTGACCAGCTTGTTCAGCTGCTTGGTGATCTGCTCGATGAGCTCGCCGTCGGCGTCGACGACGACGGTCATCCGGGACATGCCCGGAACTTCGGTCGGGCCGACGGCCAGGGAGTTGATGTTGAAGGCCCGGCGGGCGAAGAGGCTGGCGACGCGGGTCAGCACACCGGGCTTGTCTTCGACCAGAACGGACAGTGTGTGGCGGGTCATGATCAGTCCTCCTCTTCCCATTCGGGGGTCAAGTTGCGGGCAACCTGGATCTGGTCGTTGCTGACTCCGGCGGGGACCATCGGCCACACCATGGAGTTGGGGCTGACGACGAAGTCAATGACCACGGGGCGGTCGTTGATCTCCAGAGCCTTCTGGATAGTGGCGTCGATGTCCTCATCGCGGTCGCAGCGGAACGAGGCGCAGCCGTAGGCGTCCGCCAGCTTGACGAAGTCCGGGATCCGGACGGTGTCGTGGCCGGTGTTGAGGTCGGTGTTGGAGTAGCGGCCCTCGTAGAAGAGGGTCTGCCACTGCCGCACCATGCCGAGGGAGGAATTGTTGATGATGGCAACCTTGATCGGGATCTTGTTGATCGCGCAGGTGGCCAGTTCCTGGTTGGTCATCTGGAAGCAGCCGTCGCCGTCGATCGCCCACACCACGCGGTCCGGGTTGCCCACCTTGGCGCCCATGGCGGCCGGTACGGCGTAGCCCATGGTGCCGGCCCCGCCGGAGTTCAGCCAGGCGTGCGGGCGTTCGTACTTGATGAACTGCGAGGCCCACATCTGGTGCTGTCCCACGCCGGCCACGTACACGCCTTCGGGGCCGGTGAGCGCGCCGATGCGTTCGATCACGCGCTGCGGGGCGCTGAGCCCGTCGTCGGGTTCGGTCCAGCCCAGGGGGTAGGTCTCCTTGAGGTTGTTCAGGAAGGCCCACCAGTTGGTGTAGTCCGGAGTGCCGGAGACGGCGAACAGGGCGCGCAGGGCGTCGCTGAGTTCCGGGATGATTTCCTTGACCGAGCCCACGATCGGCACGTCGGCGGTGCGGTTCTTGGAGATCTCGGCCGGGTCGATGTCCGCGTGGATGACCTTGGCGTTCGGGGCGAAGGACTTCAGCACGCCCGTGACCCGGTCATCGAAGCGGGCCCCGAGGGTGATGAGCAGGTCGGACTGCTGCAGGGCGGTCACGGCCGAGACCGTGCCGTGCATGCCGGGCATGCCGACGTGCTGCGGGTGCGAGTCCGGGAAGACGCCGCGGGCCATCAGGGTGGTGACCACGGGGGCGCCGGAGAGTTCCGCGAGCTCCAGCAGTTCCGCCGAGGCGTGTGCCTTGACGACGCCGCCGCCCACGTACAGCACGGGCTTGCTGGCCGCCGCGATGAGCCGGGCGGCTTCGCGGACCTGCTTGTTGTGGCCACGGAGCACCGGGTGATAGCCGGGCAGGTCCACCTTCGGCGGCCAGGAGAAGGTCATCTGGCCCTGCTGGGCGTCCTTGGCGACGTCCACCAGGACGGGCCCCGGGCGGCCGGTCGAGGCGAGGTGGAAGGCCTCGGCCATGACGTGCGGGATGTCGTTGGGGTCGGTCACCAGGAAGGAGTGCTTCGTGATCGGCATGGTGATGCCGACGATGTCCGCTTCCTGGAAGGCGTCGGTGCCGATGACTCCGCTGGAGACCTGGCCGGTGATGGCCACCATCGGCACGGAATCCATGTGGGCGTCCATGATGGCGGTAACGAGGTTGGTGGCACCCGGACCCGAGGTGGCGATGCAGACGCCGACCCGTCCGGTAACCATGGCGTAGCCTTGCGCGGCGTGGCCGGCTCCCTGTTCGTGACGGACCAGAACGTGGTTCATTCGGGAAGCCATCAAGGGGTCATAGGTGGGCAGGATCGCGCCACCGGGCAAACCAAAAATATCCTCCACGCCGAGTTCTTCGAGCGCGCGGACAATTGCTTGTGAACCGGTCATCACCGTCGGGGGTACGACGTTGTTCGGTCCGAGGACAGGAGAGACGGCAGCAGTATCGACGCCGGCGTCGGCCGGGCGTTCGACGCGTTCAGGAGCCTTGGGGGCTCCTGCGGACTTTGTGGCCATCAGCGAGGGGCTGATCGGCGATCCTTTGCTCATCGGACTCTTCCTTAGTGGATCTACAGTGGGATCTTCGGTGATCGTGGAACTGCTGGTACTGCGTGATGCTGGTGATACCGGTGGTGCGAAAATAAAAAAACCCCTCAGCCTGACGGCTCTTCGAGGGGTTTGCGCGTGACGGTTCGTTACCAGTCGGGCTAATGTGCCACGCGCTTGGTAAGTACGACGACTGCTTCTGCGGCAGCGCGGCTGGTAACGAGCTCGATCATGCGTTCAGTTTTCCCTCTTAGTGAGACACGTGTCAACGAGCGCCGCTCGTGTCTCACTATTTGGACTCCGTCGTCCACCTGCTGGGACCCGGGAGGCGGCGCGGACCGCCTCCCGGGTCAGAAATCACCCGCAGTACGCGCCCGTGGAGGCGCTGTGAACGAGCTTGGCGTACTTGGCGAGCACACCCTTGGTGAACTTGGCCGGGAGCGGTTCCCAGCCCACCTTGCGGGCTTCGAGCTCGGACTCGTCGACCAGGAGGTCGAAGCTGCGGGCCGCGATGTCCACCCGGATCCGGTCGCCGTCCTTGACGAAGGCGATGGGGCCGCCGTCGACCGCTTCGGGTGCGACGTGGCCGATGCAGAGGCCCGTCGTCCCGCCGGAGAAGCGGCCGTCGGTCAGCAGCAGCACGTCCTTGCCGAGGCCCGCGCCCTTGATGGCACCGGTGATCGCCAGCATCTCGCGCATGCCCGGGCCGCCCTTGGGGCCTTCGTAACGGATAACGACGACGTCGCCGGCCTTGATCTGCCCCTTGTCGAGCGCATCCAGGGCACCCTGCTCACGTTCGAACACGCGCGCCGTGCCCTCGAAGACATCGGCGTCGAAGCCTGCGCTCTTCACGACGGCGCCCTCGGGAGCCATCGTGCCGTGCAGGATGGTGATGCCGCCGGTCTTGTGGATCGGGTTGTCCATGGCGCGGAGGATCTTGCCGTCCAGGTCCGGCGGGTTGATCGCCGCAAGGTTCTCCGCGACGGTCTTGCCGGTGACAGTGAGGCAGTCGCCGTGCAGCAGGCCGGCGTCGAGCAGTGCCCGCATGATGACCGGCACGCCGCCGATCTTGTCGACATCGGTCATGACGTAGCGGCCGAACGGCTTGAGGTCCCCCAGGTGCGGGATCTTGTCGCCGATGCGGTTGAAGTCGTCCAGCGTCAGCTCCACCTCCGCCTCGCGGGCAATGGCGAGCAGGTGCAGCACGGCGTTGGTGGAGCCGCCGAAGGCCATGGTCACGGCGATGGCATTTTCGAACGCCTTCTTGGTCATGATGTCGCGGGCGGTGATGCCCTTGCGCAGGAGGTTGACCACGGCCTCGCCGGACTTGCGGGCAAACTCGTCGCGGCGGCGGTCCGCGGAGGGCGGCGCCGCCGAGCCTGGAAGCGACATGCCGAGCGCCTCGCCGATGCAGGCCATCGTGTTTGCCGTGTACATGCCGCCGCAGGCGCCTTCGCCCGGGCAGATCGCCTTTTCGATCCGGGTGAGGTCCTCCATGCTCATCTTGCCGGCGGCGCAGGCGCCCACGGCCTCGAAGGCGTCGATGAGGGTGACTTCCTTTTCGGAGCCGTCCTCCAGCTTGACCCAGCCGGGCATGATGGAGCCGGCATAGAGGAAGACGCTCGCGAGGTCCAGGCGGGCGGCCGCCATGAGCATGCCCGGCAGCGACTTGTCGCAGCCGGCCAGCAGCACGGAGCCGTCGATGCGCTCCGCCTGCATGACCGTTTCAACAGAGTCCGCGATGACTTCGCGGGAGACCAGCGAGAAGTGCATGCCCTCGTGGCCCATGGAGATGCCGTCCGAGACGGAAATCGTGCCGAACTGCATCGGGAAGCCGCCGCCGGCGTGCACGCCTTCCTTGGCGCCCTGGGCCAGCCGGTTCAGGGAGAGGTTGCAGGGAGTGATTTCATTCCAGGAGCTCGCGACGCCGATCTGGGGCTTGGCAAAGTCATCGTCGCCCATGCCGACCGCCCGGAACATTCCGCGCGCGGGCGCGGCGTGGATCCCGTCGGTGACGACCCGGCTGCGGGGCTTGATGTCCGGTGTGGCGGCTGTCGCTGTTTTGGTGTCCTCACTCATGGGTGAAAGTCTAGGGCTCCGCCGCTGGGGGCAACGACCCCAATGCGAGCATTAAGCGGAAAACCGGGAATGTTTCGATCAAATAGTGGACTATCGTCTCACCTGATGGAACCAGGCCCTTCGGATGCTCAGTTCAGGTGAGCGGCGTCACGCAGCTCCGGAGCCTCGGCGACGGACTGCGCTTCGGCCTTGAGCAGGGTGAGTACCTGCTGGATGGTGGTCCTGGCCGCGACATCCGGACGCGCCAGCGCAACAATGCTGCGGCTGGCCTTGACCCCGGCCAGCGGGCGCAGCACGAAGCCCCTGCCCTGGTTTTTCAGGGCCGTATAGCGAGGCAGCAAGCTAAGTCCGTGCCCGGCGCTGACGAGGGCTTCAAGGACCCGCAGATCAGGGAACAGCTGGGCACGGACTGCCTGGGAATCGGCCTGCACCTCGATCTGGCGGAGCACCGTGTCAAACGGGAAACCCTCCGGCACGCCCATCCACGGGAATCCGATCACGTCGGCAGCGCGGAGCGTTTCCTTGCCAGCCAGCGCGTGGCCCTCGGGGATTGCGACATCGAGGGGCTCATCCAGGAGCGGCACCACCGTCAGTCCCAGCCGGGCGAAGACGTCCGGCCCGTCGACGCTGTGTGCCAGCACAATGTCGTAGTCGGCCGTCAAGCCGGCGAAGCCGGCCACGTTGGGATCCTCGAAGTGCGCCTGGAAGCGGAGACCGTCGATGGCTTTGACGCGGTGCAGGAGACCGGGGAGGAACATCTCGGCGGCGCTCGGGAAGAACGCGGCCTTGACGTGGGTCTGCCAGCCGCGCCGGTAGGTGTCGATGGTGGCCTCCGCGCGGGCCATGGCAGTGGAAACCTCGGCGGCCGCCCCTGCCATGGCGAGCCCGGCCTCGGTGAGGCGCACACCCCGGCCCGACTTCTCTACCAGGACTACTCCCAGCTCATCCTGCAGGGTCTTGAGCTGCTGCGAGACGGCGGAGGGTGTGACCCTCATTGCCTCGGCCGTGGCCCCGACCGTGCCACGGTCGGCCAGTTCCCGGAGAATCCGCAGTCTCTTGAAATCCATGATCAGAGGCTACAGGGCGGGCGGCCAGGAGGGTGGACAGCCCCCTCAGGCGGACGTACCGTCAAACAACGGCAACCTTGCCTTGTGGACAGAAGGGCACTGCTATGGATTGGATCATCTGGCTCGTCGTTATCGTGGCGATTGTCGCCGTCGTCTGGTGGCTCCTCAACCGCAACAGCTCCCGCGGCTCCGCCGGCAAGGGGACCGGGGCCGCTGGGTCCGAGGGTTCCACACCTCCTCACTTGCACGACGTCGACCACGACGCCAGCCACCGCGGAGCCATGTCCGGGGGCGGTTCGGCCGCGTCGGCGTCGGCCGCCGGCCTGGCGTGGATGCCCACGTCCGCCGGGTTCAACCAGGCCGAACCCGGAGTCGAGCCGGAGCCCGCCCCCGACCCCGTTGCCGCCGCCGAGGATGCAGCAGCCGTCGAGGCGCACATGAAGGCGCGTGCGGCGGCGGCAGCTGCGGCGGCCGCTGCAGCATCAGACACCGCCACGGCGGATGTCGAGGCCACGCCCGCCGCAGAATCTGCTCCGCCCGCTGAAGCGGCCTCCGCGGTGGAGAGCCCCGAGTGGGAGACCCAGTGGTCCGAGACGCCGCCGGCGGAACCGCACGCGGCTGTCCACCCGGAGCCGGGCAACGGCGTGGCCGGCGCGGCCGGGGCTGTGGCAGGGGTTGCCGCCGGGGCTGCAGCAGGTGCCCATGCCTTGGATGCCCCCGCGGCAGGCGCGGCGCCAGGAGTCCCCGTGCACCACGCTGAATACACGGAGCCCCACGCCCCGACCCTCCCCGGCGCCGAATCCGCTGCGGCCGAAGCCGAGGCGGAGGCTGCGGCGGCAACTGATGGCAGAGTCGCCGCGGGAGCCGGGGCAGGCGAGACCGGCGGGGCGGCAACGCCGGCGTCGCCGGCAATGTCCGAATCCCCCCTCGCCGAAGCCGAGACCCGGCAGACCGCCATGTCCTCGGCCGCGTCCGAAACGGCTGCCAGCCATGAGGCTGCACCCGCCGAGCCCGCCGAACCCACCGGCCACCTCGCGGCCGAGCAGCCGTATGGCGAGGGATCGGCGGCACCAGCCGCGGACGGCAGCGGACCTGACGGCTTCACCGTCAAGGGCAACGCCTCGTCGATGATCTACCACGACGAGACGAGCCCTGCCTTCGAGGAAACCCGCGCCGAGGTCTGGTTCCTGTCCGCGGCCCACGCCGAGGCCGCGGACTTCCGGCCGCCGCGCCGGACGCGGCAGTAGGACAGCGTGGGGGCTGCCAGGAACCGCAATACGGGACGGGAACACGGCTGGGTGAGACCAGCGGCAAGGCGTCGTGGGACAGCCGCTTTCCGCGCCCTGCCGCCGGTCCGCCCGCCCGCCGGCCCACGAGGCTGGGTCGGCCTGGCGGCCGCCGTCGCGATCCTGCTGGGCGGTTGTACGTCCGGCGGCAACTCCGCTCCTGTTGACACCGCGCCCGCCAGTACCGCTCCCCCGTCGGGCAGCGAATCCGCGATCCCCGGCGCGCCGGGATCCAGCCCCTCCGGGGGCGCGCCGGGCGTGGCTCAGCCGACGGTTGTCGAACAGATCGGGGCCGAACTGCAGGTGCCGTGGTCCACTGTCTTCCTGCCGGACGGCACGGCCGTCATTTCCGAGCGGGAGAGCGCCCAGCTCCGGACCATCGCGCCGGGCGCTGGCGGGGGCCGGGCCGGCACGCTCGGGAAGGTGCCCGACGTCGTTCCGGACGGCGAAGGCGGGCTGTTGGGGCTGGCAGTGTCCCCGGACTTCGCCGCGGACCGGTACCTCTACGCCTACTTCACCGCCGCCGGCGACAACCGGATTGCGCGGCTGCGCCTCGAGGAGAGGGAGGGAAAGCTGCAACCGGGTGCCCCGGAGGTCATCTTCAGCGGGATCCCCAAGGCCCGAACGCACAACGGAGGGCGGATCCGGTTCGGCCCGGACGGGTACCTGTACGTCGGCACCGGTGACTCGCAGCGCCGCGGCCAGCCCCAGGACCAGAATGCTCTCGGCGGCAAGATCCTGCGCATCACGCCTGAGGGCCGGCCCGCCCCGGGCAATCCCTTCGGCGACAACCCGGTGTACAGCCTGGGCCACCGCAATGTCCAGGGACTCGCCTGGGACAGCGCCGGCCGGCTGTGGGCGAGCGAATTCGGGCCCGACGTCGACGACGAGCTCAACCTGATCGTGCCCGGCGGCAACTACGGCTGGCCGGACGTCACGGGCGCACCCCACCGCGCTGGCTTCCTGGACGCGAAGGTGGTGTGGCCGTCGACGGCGGAATCCTCGCCCAGCGGCCTCGAAATCGTCGGTGACACGGCCTACCTTGGAGCACTTCGCGGCCAGAGGTTGTGGGAGGTTCCCTTGAACGGCGAATTCGCCGGCGAACCTGTGGGCTATTTCACAGGACTGTACGGGAGAATCAGGGACGTTTCCCTGGCTCCGGACGGCCGCCTGTGGGTGCTCAACAACAACAAAAACCCCGATTCTGTGCTGGTTTTGGTGCTCCCCGGGTAGTGGCGGTGAGTACGGCTCCGCCCGATTTCACACTCCGTCCAAACTCGTGTAGAGTTTCATGTCGTTGCGGAGAACAACGCGGGAACAAAAAGACCGCGAAGAACGAAAACAACAGATGCACCTCTAGCTCAACTGGCAGAGCAATTGACTCTTAATCAATGGGTTCCGGGTTCGAGTCCCGGGGGGTGCACCAACAACGAAACCCCGTCTTCACTGGCTGACAGCCACGAGGGCGGGGTTTTGTTTTGCCCGCAAATCCGGCGAGCCGAAACATCTGGCAGCGATACCATAGGCATCCTCGCCGGGGGACCCATATCATCTGACGTATGGGTAGACGAATTTTCGCTGTTGTGGTGGCGGCAATCCTACTGGCAGGCTGCACGGGGCCTCCGCCTCCGCCGCCAGTAGCGACGGCGCCGCAGTCCGTCACACCAGCACCAGTCACGCCGACGCCTACTACGCTAGCGTCACCGACAGGCTCGGCCGCGACAGACTTTAACTGGGGCGCACCGACCGCTGGTGACGAGTTCGACTACACCGGCGCACCGGACGCAGCGAAGTGGTCCGTGTACAACAGCGTCGGACACGCGGGAAACGGCATCCGGAGTCCCCAGCAAGTCACGGTCGACGGATCCCAACTGGTCATTACCGGAACACCGGACGGTACAACCGCAGGAATGAGCGCGAAGTTTGCAAACCAGAAGTACGGCCGGTGGGAGGTCCGTGCGGCGGGATCTGGTGACAATGAGTACCATATGGTGTCGTTGCTGTGGCCGGATAGTAGGAATTGGCCGTGTGACGGCGAGGTAAATTACGCGGAGACCATGGGTGACTGGAACGTCATCAAGTTCTTCCTCCACTATTCGTGCGATAACGTGCTGGCGTCCGAGGCCAAGGCTCTCGACGTTTCCCAGTTCCACAACTACGCGCTTGACTGGTCTCCGAATGGGATCGTCGGCTACGTCGATGGGGTGAAGTGGTTTGAAGACAACGACCCCGCGCACCAGCCCCCCGGCCCGATGCACCAGACGCTACAACTGGACTGGTTCCCGGACAGCACTCCTGACGGCCCCGGCGAGATGCGAGTGGATTGGGTTCGCGTCTATGAGGCAGCTCCCCCTCGCCCGGCGGCATCCGGTGAGTCGTTTGATTTCGCCGCCGCCGGGGATGTGAACCCTGCGGGTAACACATCGCCCACGTCGAACAGTGGAAAGAACGCGGCTAGCATCATCGCCGGTCTCAACGACGGTTCGCTGGATAACTTCCTTCTGCTGGGCGATTTCCAGTATGACAAGGGCACCTGTTCCACGCTCGAGGCTTTCAACCAGTTGTGGGGTCCGGCTAAGACCAAGACATACTGGACCGCTGGGCCGAATCATGATGTTGAACCTGGCCGGAGTGACGTTGACCGGTACATGGATGGGCAGTGCGTGTCCACGGAGAAGAGCGCGACGAACTCAGATCTGGGACGGTTCCAGGACGCTCTTGAATGGTATTCGTTCGACAAGGGCAACTGGCATGTTCTTGTAGCGCCGACGGCCACATGGCGTTATGACTCTAAGCGTGCCGAGGCGATGACCTCGGAGATGGATGCCGATCTGAAAGCGGCGAAGGCCGCTGGAAAGCATCTGGCGGTTATGCTGCATGATCCGTATTTCACCAGCAACACATCGAGCCATACCCGCTTCGATAAGGCGAAGCCATGGATTGATATGTTCTGGACAAACCGCGTTCGTATATTGCTGTCCGGCTCACAGCACAATTATGAGCGGACCTGCCCGATTAACAACGAGGACCAGTGCGTTGCGGACGGGATGCAGCAATTTCAGGTGTCCACAGGTGGAATCGACCTCCGGGAGTTCACCAGCAACCCTCCCTACGTGGAGCGGAGGTTCAGCGACACGTGGGGTCACCTACGGATGAGCCTCAAGGCTGACGGATCTTATACGTGGGAATTCCGTCCCGTTTCCGGCGGAATGCAGACTGACAGCGGGTCTCGAGGCCCAAGCTAAATCCTCGGCTCCGATCACCGCCGGGTCCTGCACTGACATTGGTACCGTCACCATGCCCGGCGGCGACCACAGTCCATGGGGAAATCCGGTCTCGTCGAGGGCAGGATCCCACCGGGACCGCCGACATGGATGTTGACACAGGCGAACAGGTCATCCCGCACAGCGTCCGGGTCCCAATCGGTCATGGAGGGCAGCTTTATGCCGCCTCGTTGAATGTGGGGAGTATGTTGCCGGGGTGGCGGGGGTCCTCGTCTGACACGCCGAGGTGGAGGTCGCTGAGGAGCCGCCACTGCGCCGTGAGGCTCATGCGAGCAGTCCCAGCACGCGGGGAACGAAGAGGAGCACGTACATCCCCCACATGACGGCAACGACCCCGC